>NZ_JACJEY010000042.1:0-42943 GCF_014164295.1 Pseudoalteromonas sp. SG43-7 | reverse complement strand
AATCAGCTAAAAGCAGAAACAAGCTTTAATAAAGGCATGCCCGCAAAACAGAAAAAAGCTATGCGCAGTACAGGTTACCTTGAAAAGGTATTGAAATCATAGGCTTTTTTCATGCTCTTGCCCTGGGCTTTAATTGCACTCAATAGGTTTTATTTCGAGTCACTGAATAGATTAATTCTACAGCTAAAAGAGCTAGGCCTATAAGCTCTATTGAAGAAATGCACAGATATTACCTTTTTCATGCGATTTTAATCTGAAAGTTGCTATTACCCTGAAATTAATCCTATATTTAGTGGACATAAATATTGAGCAATGCAATGAAAACAGCGCAAATCCCAGCAGACGAAGAGTCTAGACTAAAAGCCTTGTATGAGTATGAAATATTAGATACCAAAGCCGAACAAGTATTTGATGATTTAACTCAACTTGCTTCTGAAATTTGTGAAACGCCTATTTCACTCATTAGCTTAGTAGATCCGCAAAGACAGTGGTTTAAGTCAAAGTACGGTATTGATGTTGATGAAACTGAGAGAGAGATTGCATTTTGCTCCCATGCAATACTGCAAGACCACATTTTTGAAATACCGAACGCATTACTCGATGAGCGCTTTCATGATAACCCGCTAGTTGTTAATAATCCAAACATACGATTTTATGCAGGCGCCCCGTTAGTAACCCCAAAAGGAAATACTATAGGCACACTCTGTGTTATTAGCGATAAGCCCAAAAAGCTAAATCAAAACCAAATTAACGCTCTGACGATACTAGGTCGAGAAGTTATCACTCAACTTGAACTTAGATTAAACAACAGAAGATTAACATCAGCTCTAGAACAACAAAAAATACATAATGAAGAACTTGAAGTACTAAAAAAAGAAGCTGATAGTGCCAACACCTTAAAGGGCCAATTTCTAGCAAATATGACCCATGAACTTAGAACACCACTACACGGTATTTTAAATTTAGCTGAATTTGGCCTAGCTGAAGAAACGAGTTTAGAAAAAGATAACGCTTTGAAAAGTATTTTAAACTCAGCCAATATACTCTCAAGTATTGTGAATGACATTCTAGATTTTTCAAAAATTGAAGCTGGCAAACTAGATATCGAAAATATCAATTTTAATCTTAAAGAGGTTGTTAACGATCTCTTCAAGCCTCTCATTAAACAAGCATCAGCTAAAGGCATTAAACTTACTTTATATATTGATGAGAAGGTGGCAGCAACTTTAAAAGGTGATCCTGTAAGGATCTCACAAATTCTAAATAACTTGTGTTCAAACGCGATTAAATTTACAAACCAAGGGCAAGTAAATCTCAAAGTCAGCGTTCAAAGTAGTTCATTAATTGAACAGGATATTTTATTTGAAATTATTGATACAGGTATTGGTATCAGCGAAGCAGCACAACAAAACTTATTTCAAGATTTTCATCAAGCAGATGCATCTATATCAAGATGTTATGGGGGCACAGGGCTTGGCTTATCAATCTGTGCCAAGTTAAGTCAACTAATGAAAGGTAAAATCGGCTTTACAAGTAAAGAAGGCGAAGGCTCTATATTTACGTATCAACAGAGCTTTGAAACACATCTATTGTATGATTCATTAAAACAAAAGAAAGAAATAACTAATTTACAAGGGTGCACCATTCTAATCGCCGAAGATAATAAAATAAATCAACTCATCGTAAGTAAAATGCTACAAGCGCATAACGCCAATGTAGTAATCACAGAAAACGGTAAAGAGTGTGTTGATTACTTTAATACAAACCCTGTAGATTTGATTTTTATGGATATCCAAATGCCAGTAATGGATGGAGTACAAGCCACAAAAGCAATTCGGGCACAACAAGGAGATAAAACAACCCCAATTATAGCCTTGACAGCTAACACCTTGAAACAAAACATTGAACATTATTTAGACATTGGTATGGATGGTTATTTAGCTAAACCATTTGATAAAGATAAATTAAATAGCTTACTTAATATTTACAACCCTAATAACCTCAATCTAAAAAAGCTAGCGGTTAAAATTAGTGATCCTAATATTTCAAGCAAATATAAACTAAATCAGACATGCCAAGAGTTAAAAAAGCTAATTCCAAATGCAAATAGAGTTAGCCTTTGGTTACTAAACCACGAATATACTGCGATAAATTGTTTAATATGCCTTGATGAAAATGAGGTAGTAACAAATGACATGGTTTTAAAAGCTCAGGATTTTCCTGCATACTTTAATTATATTTTAGGTAACCAAGTACTTGATGCATCGGATGCAAGGAACAACGAAGTAACAAAGGACTTAAATAAATCCTATTTTGAACCATTCAATGTGTATTCCTTACTTGATTATATCTATTTTATAGATGACAAACCGTTAGGCGTAATTTGTTGTGAAAGTGTTGACTCAAAAGTGTCATGGGACTATGCAGACAAAGAAGCACTGATAAAGATAGCGGATGTAACAACTCTTTTTTTATCCAAGCAACTCAAGTCTTAATAAAAGTAATGAGAATATAAAAAAGGGGACTATTATTTGATAAAATAGTCCCCCGTAATTTAACTAACGTTATTACTTCATTCCTGCAAGAGTCATCAAAAAGCGGATCAAAAGAGACACTAAAAATAATGAAGCAACACTCAAGACCCAAATGATAATTAACCATTTAAATTGATGAAGATGCTTTTTCATATACCCTCCACAAAGCCTTCGCTAAATAGTGCAATAGCATTGAATAACTAATGATACCCCTCGGTATCAACAACTTTGCCACGAAATACATAATAAGACCAAAACGTATAAGCCAATATAAACGGCACGATGATAACAACACCAACCAAGGTGAATTTTAAACTTGATTCAGGCGCTGCAGCTTCATAAATAGACACACTTGGTGGAATAATGTTTGGCCAAAGGCTAATACATAAGCCTAAATATCCCATAAACAACATACACAGCGCATAAATAAATGGCCGATAGTGTTTACTTGAGTTTACTGAGCCCAGTAATAATAAAACAAAAATACCAGTAATAATTGGCAAAGGAGCAAGATATACAATATTTGACCAATTAAACCACATTGCTTTTACATCAGCGTTGATCAGTGGTGTATAAATGCTGATACCTAACATGCACAAGGCTAATAAAATAGTTAATGGCTTAATAAGTTTACGCATTTGTTTATACAAATTATGCTCTGTTTTAACCACTAACCAAGTGGCACCTAATAAGCCATAAGCAAACAGTAAACTACACCCTGTAAATAAGCTAAATGGTGTTAACCAGTCTAAAGATCCACCAGCAAACTCACCATTTTCAACAGGAAAACCAATAATAACAGCGCCCATTGCTACACCTTGAGCAAAGGTTGCCATAAACGAGCCTACAAAAAATAACTTATCCCATAATGGACGGTGAGACTCAGTCGCTTTAAAGCGAAATTCAAACGCAACACCTCGTAATATTAAGCCAAATAACATCACTAAAATAGGCCCATATAAGGCTGATAATATGACTGAGTAAGCCATAGGAAACGCAGCTAACAAGCCTGCCCCGCCAAGCACTAACCACGTTTCATTACCATCCCAAACTGGGGCAACGGAGTTAACCATGATATCTCTTTCATATTTATTTTTAACCAGCGGAAAAAGTAGGCCAATCCCTAAGTCAAAACCATCTAAAAACACATACATCATTAAACCAAAGCCAATAATGAGTGCCCAGATACTCGGTAAATCAAAATCCATCATGTAATCTCCTAAAGCTCAACACCATCGGCCGCTGATAGCGGACGAGCCGGACGTTTGTTTAAGTCATCTTTATTATCGTTGTCATACACTTGTTCAGGGCCCTTTTTGATAAGTGCTAACATATAACGCACACCGACCCCAAACACACAGACATATAAAACAACAAAAGTAAGTAATGAATAACTCATTGCCGTCATCGAATGAGCAGAGCTTGCATCAACCGTTCTTTGTAACCCATATACAACCCAAGGTTGTCGTCCCGCCTCTGTGACAAACCAGCCAGTTAGCATCGCAATCAATCCGGCGGGGCCCATTGCAACACAAAACCTTAAGAACCATTTTTTCTCGTATAATCGGCCTTTTTTACGTAACACTAACCCTGTTATGCCTAATAAAATCATCAATAACCCTAAGGCGACCATAATTCTAAAACTAAAAAATACAATAGGTACATAAGGGCGATCTTCAGGAGGTACAGATGTTAATGGTGCAATGGTGCCATCAAGACTATGCGTTAAAATTAAGCTAGCAAGATGAGGTATTTCTATAGCGTAATCATTGCGCTCTTCTTCCATATTTGGCCAACCGAATAAAACTAAGGGGACACCTTCGCCAGGTTCTGATTCATGCCAATGCCCTTCCATTGCTGCCACTTTCATTGGTTGATGCTCAAGTGTATTTAGGCCATGTTCGTCTCCTACAAAAGCTTGCAATGGTGCGATAATTAACAACATCCACATTGCCATCGACAACATTTTTTTTGCCGCTTGAGTGTGCGAGCCTTTTAATAAATGCCATGCACCAGATCCGCCTACCAACAAGGCTGTCGCTAAAAAAGCGGCTAAGCCCATATGGACTAAACGATAAGGAAATGAAGGATTAAATATTATCTCAAACCAGTCAACCGGAACCGCTCGGCCATCAATAATTTCATAGCCTTGAGGTGTTTGCATCCAGCTGTTAGAAGCCAAAATCCAAGTCATTGAAATCAACGTACCGATTGCCACTAAACAGGTGGATGTAAAGTGAAGCTTTTCGCCAACTTTATTCCAACCAAAAAGCATAACGCCAAGAAAGCCAGCTTCTAAGAAAAACGCAGTCATCACCTCATAACTGAGTAATGGCCCCGTAATAGCTCCAGCAAAATTAGAAAACTGACTCCAGTTAGTACCAAACTGATAAGCCATTACGATGCCGGATACCACTCCCATAGCAAAATTTACCGCAAACACTTTCATCCAAAAACGACAAAGCGTCATGTATATCGGCTTTCGCGTGTATAACCAAAGCCCTTCAAGTACCGCAAGGTAACTTGCCAAGCCAATTGTTATTGCTGGAAAAATAATATGAAAAGAGACTGTAAATGCAAACTGTATACGAGCTAAATCAATAGCAGTAAAATCTATCATAACGCCAACCTACTCCTAGTTAATTACAGAGCAAACATTAAACTTATCACCTATGGTATATATCTTTTTTTTACAGTACAGGCACAGAAAAATAATTTACAATGAGTACAGATTGTCACTACGAGCGAGAGCATGAAACAGTTCAAATATACAGAGCTTGAGGCTATCTTAAAAAAGAAAATTGACGCTAACAGCTTTACTCCAACAGGCAAGTTGCCCTCAGTGAGAGAGCTTTGCAAACTACAGGGCCTATCAAAAGCAACCGTATTACATTCGTTACATCGCTTGGAATCACAAGGACTTATTTATGCAAAACCTAAATCAGGTTACTTTGTAACGCAAATAAAGCCGCCTAAACGAGTGCTACCAAAACAAATCAAAACATCATCTACTCCACGCAATGTGTCAGTACCTGCGATTTTAAAAGACATTATGACGCGCAGTGCTGCCTTTGATATTTTACCAAGTGCTGGCGCGCAGGAAGATGCTACTCACTTAACCGTTCTTAATCGACATTTAAACAAAGCATTTCGTTCTTCTCAAAGTCAAAAAGCATTTTACTATAATAGTTCTGATGGTGATTTGCGTTTGAAGCACGCAATAATTAACCACTATGGTGGTTTAAACCAAAAACCTGATGAGCTTTGCATTACCAATGGCTGTCAGCACAGTTTATTTATTTCTCTTATGGCCACGTGTTCGCCAGGCGACACTGTCGCTGTTGAATCGCCAACTTTTTACGGGGTATTGCAAATATTAGAACAACTTAACCTAAAAATAATAGAAGTAGCATGCGATCCCGAGCACGGCATAAGCATTGACGATCTGACAAAAAAAATAGCCAAGTGGCCCATAAAAGCATGTGTCGTCTCACCTAATTACTCAACGCCAACAGGTGCATGTATACCTCATAGAGCAAGAGAAGAGCTACTTAAATTGGCAGTGAAAAGTGATTTTTGTATTATCGAAGACGACATTTACGGCGATCTGGCTTTTCCTCCTTTTGTTAGTGAGTCTTTAAAAAGTCTCGACACCCAAGGACAAGTAATTTTGTGTAGTTCATTCTCAAAAAGCTTATCAAGAGATTTACGTATCGGATGGGTTTTTGGAGGAAAGTGGCATGATAAAATCACTCAACTTAAACTCGTTACGCAACTTTCTTCATGTGGGTCGATTCAACAAGGATTAGCCACTTTTATAGAAGATGGTCACTATCGTCGCTACCTAAATAAGCACGTATATGCAATTAAACAACAACAAGCAGAGCTGATTAATTTTTTACAAACCCATTGGCCTGAGGATATACGCTTTACACAAGCTAATGGCGGCATATCTATGTGGGTCGAGTTAGATGAGTCAATAGATACCCAAAAAAGTTACAATGAAATACTACAACAAGGTATCGTCATGACCCCGGGCTCACTTTTCTCAGCATCAGGGCAATATAAAAACTTTTTACGATTGAGTTATATTCACCCCCTCACTAAAGCAAGGGAAGTTGCGATCAAAAAACTATTCAGCACCCTCTTGGTAAAAAAATAACACGCTTTATGCCTACGATAAGCCGCTTTAACATCAAATAATAAGGTGGTTTCGGCTAAAACTACTATCAAAGTTGTTGCCAGTCGACAAGCTCGGTTATAATCCGCTCATCTGGCTATATCTTTGGCCTCTAACTGGATTAAAACGATGAAAAAACTCTCTGCGGTGCAAATAAAACAACAAGCACTGGTACTTAAAGTTGCTGATGCAATTGAAGAGCAAGGCCGTAATGAACTCACTGGCATGCTGCAATGCTGGTTTGACGTGGAATATCACTTATTTCCAGGCTCTTTACTAATGTGTTTTCAGTTTGAGAATCAGCAGGCGTTAACAGCGGCAGAGCCTGACTTATTAAAGTGGCAAAAACGTTTAAGTGGTGCAATGCTTAAAAAAGGCGTTATTTTAAAAGACATGCGCAAGCATTTAGTTTTCACCCTAAAGGGGCCTGATGATTAAGTCAGATAGTAGCCATCAATCAAGCCGTTTTTAGTATGATGCGAGCTTTTTGTTGGTCAGAATTTATTCCATCAAAAGCTAATTATCAATATTGCATCATTTTAGGCTAGAACCTGACTTACATTTAAAAAGTTTACACACTAGCATCTTGAGCTCCTTCAAGACCTCGTTGCTTAACATGTTTAATCAATTCAGGGAAAAACGCTAAAAACATAGCATCTAATTCAGTGTAGTGTCGGGCTATATCAGCAGCAGCGCCAGAAAACGTATTAGTAAAGCGAATGCGCTTGGCAATATTATCAAGTGCAACCCCGACCCCTTCGACGGTTTCGTATTCTTTAAACCAATCATTCTGCGTCATATGTTTTACAACACTTTGCATTCTTGGCGGCATAACGGGTGTACGCTTACCCAAAAGCCTATAACTGATTTGCTTAAAGTCACTTAGCGGTTGATCGTTAAACCGTTGCCAATGCTGAATTAAAAAATGATCGAACACCACATCAATAGCGACACCCGCAAAGCGTTTACGCTGAGGCGAAAAATACTGTTTAGCTTCTTTCACTAAAGGGTGAGTATCTGTAAACTTGTCGACTAGATAGTGGTTATCTAGTGCATTTTTTACCGTGATTGGCAATTGCTTTACATGCCTATTGCCGCCAAAATCACCAAGCAAGTTGCCAAAGTGCGAGTCTGCTGTAGGCTGCGCTAAATAAAGATGAGCTAAGTAGTTCAAAGTAATATCTCTTTATATTTCATTACATTAAGAGCTTTCACTCACTTCTCCTAACAGGCGAGTTAAATCATTAAAGCGAACAAGCCCACCTTTTAGATGATAAATACTCGAGCCTTTCCACTTGCCGCCCATTAACTCTCCTAAAAATGTAACTAGGTTACTAAAAGTATACTAATTGATATTACCTTACAGGTAACTAATATATACCACATATTAACAAGCATTTTTAAGGAAAATACAATCAACACTGAACGCACAAATGCACGACAGCCGAATGCTAGTGTACTGATCTTGCAGGTGTAAAAAAATAAAGATCTTTTTCATAAATATCTTTATTTACTGAGAGTGAGCACATCATAAAGAAGCAATAAAAGGCATCAGACCAAAGAGGTATAAAACCTAATAGTTAAAATTCATACATTATTTCAAATACTCATGCCTTTGCATGTGATTTTTATTACAATGCCTGCAAACCTGAATAGTGGAACTGCACGTGCAACAATTTAAACATACCCTCTTAACGCTTTTGGCCCTATGGGCATTCGCACTGATGCCGGATGTCATTTATGGCTTGTTTAATCATAACTACTTGGCCGGTTATAACTTCAAAAGCATTATCATTACCTTACTGTTAATGGTCTTCATGCTGTTAAGCCGCACCCCTAAACTTAACAATATTGTTTTACTGATAATGGCTCTAATGCAGGCCTCTGAACTGATGTACTTCCAATACTTTGGCGGCTTTTACAGTGCTTTTGATATGGTGCTAATGATGGGTGAAATGCATGATGCACTAATTGGCTTTGCTGATGGTTTGAAATTTATGCTACCAGCGTTCTTTTTATCCATGGCATTTTATGGCTTAGCGTATTTCACCTATAACAAATACCATAAAACCAGTTTTACCGTACCTTATATCTCGGTGTTGTTTGTATTATTGCTCACGTTACCCTTTTTACAGTCTTTAGGTTCTAAGAGCTCTCAAAAATACCAGCCTAATATTGCGCACTCAGCTATGAAAAATGGCTTATACAGTGTGTCATTCTTTAGCGCTCGCCAGTTAAAAATGATTCTGGGATTACGTAAAGAAATGCCTAGCTATCAACCTTATCAATTGAGCAAAGGCGAACCTGCGGATGCAAATATTGTAATTTTAATGGGTGAAAGCCTGAGTTATTACAATATGGGTTTATATGGTTATCAAAGAGATACAACGCCAGATTTAATGCCGTATAAACAAGACCCTAATTTCTTTTATTTGCCTGCGATCTCAAGCGCTGTTTCAACACGAGTATCTCTTAGCTTATTTTTTAACACCGTATATGAGCCTAATAATGCAGTCCATATAAGTAAAATGGACACTGCTTTGTTTCGGTTAGCTAAGCGTCAAGGGTTTGAAACCCATTACATTACTACACAAAAAAATGCAGGAGGTTTAACCTATGCATTTTCACTTGGGGATATTGATACCTGGAAAGAAGATAAGCATCTAGATCAGTTCGATGGAGATTATGATGATCGTTTATTGCTCGAACTTAATTCCATGAATCTGGATTACAATAAGCCCCAATTTATTACGTTACATATGCGCAGCGCTCATGCACCTTATGTAGCTAATTACCCTAAAACTCAAGAAGTGTATCCTGTTGATGAGCAACCCTATGAAAAGTACATGCTGAATAGCTACGATAACTCAGTACTTTACACACAAAAGGTGATAGCTAACATTTATGAATTCTTTAAAGATTCAGGTAAACCAACATATATATTCTTCACGCCAGATCATGGTGAACTGACAGGGCAAGATGGTCGTTTTGGACATAACGCTGTCGATATGGATATCGCCCGGGTACCATTTATGTTTTACGGTGTTGATATTCCAAAAAATGAAATAACTCGAATTAAAAAAGAATTAGGTTGTATGCCTAACCATTATTTAATTAGTCTGCAAGTGGCTAAAGTATTGGGTTATGACATTAAAAACCCGAATGAAGAGCAAGGTAAGTATTACTTGAACGGCACCGATGTATTTGGCGAGGCAGGCTTTATGCAGTACGATTTAAAGCAAATACAAGATAAAACTTGTCCAGAATTTTCAAAGTAGCTCCTCAGTATTCAGCCGCTCTATGAGCGGCTTTTATGTTTATAGCACCTTATACTTTCAATTTAGTGTGGTTGATTCACATCTAATATTCTTGATTAACTATAAAAACAAACCTACAACTCACTAATCAACAAGTTCCCTACCCCTTATATTAGGATGATTGCTGCTTTGTTTTCGGTATTCATTAGGAATTTCACCCACAATACTTTTAAACACCCGGTTAAAAGTCGCTAAAGAAGAAAAGCCGCTTTCAAGCGCGATGCTTAAAATGCTCCAACCTTTAGCATCCTCACTTGCCAATAAAACTTGCGCATATTTAACACGATATTGATTAATAAACAGATTAAAGTTGGCTACTTTGTAGTGATAGCGAATAGCTCGGCTGATTTTATATTCAGGTACTTGTAATACTTGAGCAAAATCTGAAATTTTAAGATTTGTTTGCAAGAATAGCTGTTGCTTATTGATAAGTTGATCAATGCCATCGATTAATTCAGGGGCAACATCGATTTGTTCATGTTTATTGGTGTTTTCAGTTATCTCAATGTCATTAAAAATACTAACTGTATCGCCCTCATTTTTAATACCTTGGCTATTTTTATCTCTCGCTTGAAGAAACATTAATGTTTGCATCGCAAGCACAATTAGTAGTGCAGATGAGGTAATAATAATGGGATTATATAGCTCAATTTCAGTCTTACTAAACATTAGCTTAGGTAATACACTTGCATTAAACACAGCTAAAAACCAAGCGCTGGCAAAGAGCACTGATTGCATTTTTTGTGACACTGTTTTTTCACTGTAGCCTCTTATTGCCTCCCAAAAAGAGAGCACAAGTATGCTTGATGAAAGCAATATGGTTACTTCATTCACCCCTTGCTTTAAGCGCCACATTATATCACTGGTAGGTAATGGCTGAGGATCAAAACTCACTAAGTAATGCCATGTTTGGTTAAACATTATCAAGCCTGCAATAGTTGCAGCAAAAACGATATGCCTGCGAGAAATTGGCTTGTTTTCACGAAATAACGCTCTAGCAATCAACCATGAAACATTACATGTAGCGCAAGTAAATAGCCCTATTAGGTATTGATACCCTCCGACACTTGACGCACTGAGTTTTTGCGCCCCAACCATACAGAGCGAGCCACAAAATAGTGCAAACAAATAGTGAACTAGCTGCTTATCTTTTTTCAGTGCATTAAATAACATCAACCCCATGCACACAAAGACGAGAAGGTAATAAGGAGAATTATTTTGCATAACAGGTCGCTCTTAAAATGACGTTGTATAAACAACGTTGCTTTAACTTGGATAATACAAAGTAACTCTAGCGATGGCAAAAAGACTTTGTTAGTGAATGTGTCAGTAACTAATTAACTAACCGTAAAAATTATCCATATATCGTTGCTCAAGTTTCGAATTTGAGAAGTATTCGCCCTGAAAGTCTTTATATTTGGCTATTGAAACGATTTAATGGAAAAGTACATGTTAATGCAAAAAATGAAAACAACCCCAAATAGGCTGCTCGAAAACAGTAAAAAAATATGGTTTATTTGCTTACTAATGGCACAAGGTTGCTTTGTAATTTACCTTATTTTGGGGTATGCCCTGACTAGCGTTACTACAGGTTTATCTGGCTGGGTCCGCCTTAACAATACCGCCTATGTTGCGAGCGACCCCATCGGTAATTTAATCTATGCCACGCATGTGCTACTTGCCGTAGTAATGATAATCGGCGGGAGTTTGCAATTAATCCCCGCAATAAGAGCAAAATATACTAAGTTTCATCGCTATAACGGGCGCGTATTCGTACTGTTAGCTTGTACCATTTCAATCGCAGGAATGTACCTTATGATTGTTAGAGGCACAGTAGGCAACCTGCTAATGCATAGCCTGACAATGTTTAGTGGTGGTATGGTTATTTTATCGAGCATATTTGCAGTGCTGGCTGCTAGAGGGCGTAATATAAATTCACATCAAATATGGGCAATTCGTTTATACCTTGCAGCAAACGGCGTGCTATTTTTTAGGTTAATGATTTTTGCCTGGTTTTTAACGTTTGGCTCACTCGGGATTGATACTACAACGTTCACAGGCCCAACCGTGTTAGCTGTTAGCGTATGTTCTTATGTGATGCCATTGCTCATTGCTGAACTGGTTAGGTATGCGGGGAAAACATCTAATAAAATGATAACAATCGCCACCGCAGCTTTAATGATGTTGATATCCATTGTATTTTTAGTGGGCTTATTTGGTGTAGTGTTAGCAAATTGGTACCCAGCGATAGTTGGCTAATAGCCACATAATTATTAACAAAATAGAAGGCCTAACCCAGCAATCTATTTCAGGGAGATGTGGGCTCTTTTACGGTAGTTGCTAAATCGATATTTGGGTCAGTAATACGCGCAAAAATAAGCCCGAGCTTATCAAGTGGAAATCGGTTGCTGAGTTGTTGATAAGAACCTGGGATCAACTGCTGATCTTTTTGCTGTGCAACCACAAATGAGAATACATAATAACCTTCAAGGCCCATTCTTAAATCACTCATAATGACTTGCTCATCTTGTTGATACACCCCATAAAGGCCTTTAGTAAATGCTTGCAGTAGCTTGATCTGCCTTGCATCATCAAGCTTTGCTAGTAGCGTATTTTCGCTAGGGTAAAATTGCATATCAACGTTGTCTGCGTCATCAAACACAGAGGCATAAATCTCATAATGCCCAAACTCGGTAACGGCCACAGCCCGCCACAACAAGGTATTAAATGGCGTTGGTGTACTTTCAAAGTGCTTAAATATGATATTTTGGGTATTTAGTGCCTGATGAATTTTATCTTCGATATGCCATTTAGCCGCCAACCCCCAAGCTAAATAAAGCGAACTGACGATTAACGCAGCAGTATTTATACGCTGTGCGTAAGGCCACATCCGCGCCAAGCAAAGCGCTATACAAGAGAGTAACAATGGCAAAGTATACGCAGGATCAATAATAAATATGCTCGATATACCAAAGGGGTAAGTCGTCAGTGGCCACAGCAATTGTGTTCCATAAACGGTAAAACTATCAAGCAATGAGTGAGTACTTAAAATTAAAAATAGAGCGACAGACCAGCGCCTCAGCGATACACCTTTGGCCCAGTTCATTTTAAGTAAAAGCCATGCAAACAAGGGGCTTACTAACAGCTGTATAAGCAAAGAATGACTAAAACTGCGGTGATAGACAAAGTTTTCGACATTACCACCAAAATTAATGAGCACATCTAAATCAGGTAACGTGCCAAACGCCGCCCCAACTAATAACGACTTACGGCCCAGCTTATTACCTAATACTGTATAAGCAACTGCACTACCAAGCACAACCTGTGTGAGTGAATCCAATGAAAGCCTCTTTTCAAAATCAATTAAAGCATAGACTTATATTGTACTGTTGTAGGTCTTGTGTCGATCTCAATGAGTGATTAGTTTTCTGGAGAAGCTATAAGTTATGTGGATCCGCAAAAGAAAAATCCACCCCAGCTTATCAGCTAAATTTTTAAAACCGCCAATCCAATTACGATTGTATTTTAGTAAAGAGTCAAGCCTGACGTCATGAATTCGAAGATTGTCTATAATCCTATTTCTATAAAAATCAATAAAATAGGTAAAGCGACTGCGCTCTACCTATTTATTTAAAAACAAGTATGACTTAGCTGCAACTTTTAACAAATGTCCATGAACTATCACTACCAGGCAGGCTATTTGTATACCAGTTCGCCTTATAAACATTGCCCTGATACTGAATTTGGTCGCCAGCTTCGTTATGTGTGTAAGGGCCTGCAGGATAATGCTTTCTAACCCAATTTGGATACGTTTTTACCTCAGTACAACTTGTTCCTGTTGTAACAGCACAACCCGAGGAGTCGACATCAGTACCTTCTGGTGTATTGGGGCATTGATCTTGTACGTCAATTACGCCATCGCCATCTGAGTCTGTAGCCGCACACCCAATAGAATCTACGGGTGTATTCGGCAGTGTGTTAGGGCATTGATCTTGTGAATCAATTACACCATCTTCATCTGAGTCAAGCGGTGCATTATTCATATCCCAATTTAGTAGAATATCTTTTATCTTCTGCCCCGATGCACTTAGTGAATCCCAGCTACCACCAGGAAGAAAGGTTGATGCACCTTCATCTTTGTCATTTAAGGCCCAATTAGCGTGGCTAATAGTATTTGATTTAAGAAAAGCCATCCACGCGTCAGTTTCGTTGCTATTTACACCACCATTACCATCAGCATTGACTGCGCCCCATTCAGTTGCAAATAAAGCAATCCCATTATTTAAAGCCGTCTGCGCCTTATTTCTAAGTGACTCACCATGCGTACCTGCATAAAAATGTAAGGTATAAGCAATATTGTAGCGATCTATCGGGTCTTGTGAGGCAATATCAACATCTTGTGACCAAGTAGGCGTACCAACAATAATTAAATTATCAGGATCTATAGCTCTGATCTTATCAATAACGGTGTTGGCGTAAGGTTTTATATCGTTAGCCCACGATATCTGTAGTGGCTCGTTATAAATTTCATAAATAACGTTGTCGTAGTCGCCATATTTAGTGGCTGCTCGTTCAAAAAACCGGATCGCCATATCAGTGTCGGTATGCGCTTCGTGACTATGAAAATCAATAATGACATACATATCTTCTGCGATTGCTGCATCAACAACTGTATCAAGACGAGTAATATTACCGTCCCAATCGTCATTCAAACTGCCTGAGGTATTTTGTCCGTGACCGATCGCAGCACGAATGATATTAGCGCCAAATTCCTGTTTCGCATTGGCAACCGTTTGCGCGGTATAAAACTTTTCGCCGCCCCAACCTGTATTACTCCAAAATAAGCTTGAACCAGCAAAGCTCTTTGCCTCATCACCAGCTAATATTTGATTACCACTGACGGTTAACTTTTCAACCGCTGCATAACTTGTAGTGGAACAAGCGAGCAATAATGCCAGTGAAAGGCGCTTGGCTTTATATAGTGTTTTTTTAGGTGTACTTCCAATCGTCATAAAATCGTCCTTAAATTAGGTTACCCATCAGATGTAAACTGATATATCAATAATGTCATTAGCAAAAAACTAACAACACAAAGGTAGTACACTGTAATTATAATACAATAATAAAGAATGATTTACTTTATAAAATAATACTAGCGTAAAAGTAACTAAAAATGACCACTCATAGGCTGTCATCTTCAGGGTGGGGGATAAATTCAATAAAAAGCGTGAACGATATACACTTTAGTTGTCGCTAAATACCTTAACCGAAAGCGTTCCATTAATGTTTTAAATATCAATGAGTTGCTCTGTTTACAACATACTTGCCAATTTTCTCTGTATTGCTGTTCAAGGTCAGCGCATTCATATCGTTAATTTGATACGCTTAACCTATAAAACAATAAATTTTATATAGCTTGGTACGCACTCAAAAAATCACTGCCTACCCTTTATAAAAAACTAACTCGCTAATTATGAGAAACAACATGTATAAAACAAATCTCTTGGCTCTTTCTTTAACTATGGTGTCATTGCCAAGTCTGGCTGATGACAATACCGATTTAAAAAATATTATTGACCAACACTGGCAACATGCAAAAAGCGAAAAAGTATTTTTTCGCACCGACCCCGATGGATGGAAACCCAATGGAAATCTGGCTCGCTGGAGTGAGCAAGCCATAAGTAAGCGCCAAACTTATAACGACCAAGTGCTGCACAAATTAGCTGCCATTAACCCAAAATCACTCAATAAAGAACAACTGATGAATTATCGGCTTTTTAAATACGAGCGCGAAACAGAGCAACAAAGTTACCAGTCACTTGATAAGTACTTTCCTATTAACTTTTTAAGCGGCTGGCATACATATTTTGCCGAGGCCCCTGCTAATATGGCGTTTTTAACTACCACCGATTACGACAATTTTTTGGTTAGTTTGAGCGACTACCCACGCTTTAACCAAGAAAACATCAACCTCATGAAAGAAGGCATACAACAAGGCTACACACACTATTGCGAGAGCTTTAAAAATTATCATAAAAGCATCAGTAAACATATCGAAAAAGAGCCACAAAACATTGCCTTGTATGAACCGTTTACACGTATGCCCAACACCTTTAGCCAACAACAAAAAGCAGCCTATCAAGAAAAAGCGAAAGCCCTAATTAGCAATAAAGTGGTTCCTGCTTATCAGCATTTTTATGATTTTTTTGTTGATGATTACATGCCAAATTGCAGAACAGATCCCGGTATTTCAAGCGTTAAAGGCGGGCTTGAATATTATAAGTATGCAGTAAGTTATTACACCACCACACAAGCTACGCCAGAAGAAATTCATGAGCTTGGTCTACAAGAAGTGGCGCGTATTAAAGCTGAAATGCAGGCTATTATTGATTCACTAAACTTTAAGGGTTCGTATGCTGATTTTCTGCAGTTTCTAGCAACTGCTCCACAGTTTTATGCAAAAGACAAACAAGATTTATTAGAAAAAGCGGCTTTCATTACGCAAAAAATGTATGGCAAATTACCGACCTATTTTGGTCATTTACCACGTAATACGTTTACTATTAAAGACTCTGCCAGTCGCGGCGCTTTTTATATGCCACCAGCAGATAACCGCTCTGCCGGCACTTACTTTTTAGCTTCAACCCCTTCGTTGCAACCTTTATATAATTTAGAAGCCTTGAGCCTACACGAAGCGATTCCAGGACATCACTTACAAAATGCAATTGCAATGGAACTGGATGTACCACCATTTCGGCGTACCTTAAGCCATTCAGCATTTGGTGAAGGTTGGGGTCTTTACGCAGAGCGTTTAGGTAAAGAAGCCGGCTTTTATCAAGATCCATACAGTGATTTTGGCCGATTAGGATATGAAATGTGGCGCGCAGTTAGGCTGGTTGTTGATACCGGTATTCACGCATTCGGCTGGAGTCGAGAGCGCGCAATTAACTACCTGAGCGAACATACTGCATTGCCACAAAGTGCCGTAGAAGATCAAATAGATCGTTATATCTCTTGGCCCGCACAAGCGCTTTCTTACAAAATGGGCGAGCTAAAAATACGTGAACTACGTGCAAAAGCTGAAAAAGAACTTGGCGCTGATTTTGACATTCGCAGCTTTCACGACACAGTTATAGGCCAAGGATCGCTGCCAATTGCAGTACTTGAAGAAGTAATAAATGACTGGATAACGCAACAGCAAAAATAACACCCATTACATTAAATTAATAAGCTATTGCTGAACTGATATTAGTTAAACAATAGCTTATTATAGTCTGCAAGTGTGCTTGTTACCTCCCCCATGCACAGTTCTAATTTATGCATCCATATAGTTGTATATGGGTTTAGTAAGTTATTGCTTTTATAAAGTTAATCAAAAACATAACACGGCCTGTATGTAAGCCGCCTATTTATGGCATTACGGTTTAAAATCATCCACCCGATTACAATTGTATTTACTTAATTCAGTAAAGAGTCAGCCCAATTTTGCTATCACTGTCGCTGCATTTTAGGTGCTGCATGAGTCATGAAACGCCTTGCTTAACCTTCCTATTAAATGCCATCTTTAATTGCAACCAAGGCCTCCGACGCATTATGACAACGATTTTTTTAAGTAAATCACAACAAGTCGCTCTGCAACAAGCACTTATCAGTAGTAAGCTGCTAAATAGTGATACTGCAAATAGTGATAACCCACCATCTCTTGAGCAACAAGCGTATAGTCATATCGCCGTCACGCTTTACCGCTTTAATTTACAAAAAATAAAATGGCCCTCTTTTTTAAAAACAGCAATAACCACGGCAACCGACAAATGCCCATGGTTAGTCAACGAACTTGTCAGATGCCAACAAGACTTCCAAGCCCAACCTAATGACGCTGTAATGAGTGAACAAAGTGCATTTATTAATGGTATTTTTAGCGAAGAACTCGCTTATATTGACTACTTAATAGGTACGGAGGTGCAGGCTGAATAAAGTTTCTATATCAATACAGAAAAATACATATTTTAATTTCTATATTGCCACCTATTACTAAAATAACTAACAATTACTTTTACTCCCGAGATAAGTTATGATTATTTAATATCTAAACTATTTTTCTGTGAAATTAAAAACAGCCTTTTTATTTTTATTAATGAGTATCTATATGTCATTTTTTAAAACGTTTATTCCTGACTTGGATGAACTGGATTTAAATACACAAAAATTAAACAAGTCATTAAAAGATAAGATAAACCGTCAATGGAAAGACGTCTTTGATCAAACAACGCTTTTACAACTTTATTCATCACTAATTAAAGAATTAAGATTATTTCGTGAAGGTCAAAGCCAACCTGCGAAATTATATTATTTTTTACAGCTATTTAGTTCATCAGATTATAAAGTTATTTTTGACAAAAAATCTCATCATGCTTTGCTAATGCACACAGAGTTATTAGAGAGTGAGATAGAGCAGCTGTTACTTGAGACCAACACTCAACTGATCCAAAACCCAACGCCTGCAGAGCAAGGTGATTTAAGGGAAATGGTGAGTGATTTAATTTCTTTATATTTTTGTCATCCTTCTTATCACAGTGAAGGATATGACGACTTAAAGCGTATTGGTGGCAACTTAGCATTTAAGTTTTTACGCACTTATCCTTACCAAGATACCAGTAACCTTCTAATCAGTTTATTACCATCAGCTTCAGACCCATTAGAGCAATATACACAATTAATTAATGACATTGTATGTAGCAAACAAAACGATGAAAATCGTGATTTACTACTCTATATTTTAGTTAGCGAAATGATTGGTTTTTATACCGAAAAAAGCGACTTTTTCTATAAAAAATCAAAAGAGGTCTTAAAGTTACTTTCAACTCATATTTCACATTGGAGTGATGACCAAATTGATTACTTTATAACTCAAGGCGTCTTGAATGGCTATAGCATATATCCAACTCCAAAAACTAAGATTGCCGAAATAAAGGGTTATATAAAAAAATTAAATGAAGGTAACTACAAGGCTCAGGTTATCAAAAAACGAGTTAAAGAATATAACCAAGAAATAGCAAATATTGAAAATGACCCTATTGCCTTTATAAATGCGGGCTATAACAAGGCTGCTAAAATTTTAATGGTGAAAAATAATACCATTACATTTTTAGAGAATCTTTCAAAACTTACTCCAGACAGTAAAACAAAAGTACATCTTGATCAACTTATCGCACAGACTTTAGCCCTTAAAAACACACCCAAAGTATTTCCTATTAATAAAACGCCTAAGATCAAATTTAGCGACCTGCATTTTAAGTTACTTGTTATCGAAGAGCTGATGTATAACAAAAATTTATTAACCCCTAAGTTTGACCTTACTCAGTTTATAGCCCAATACCACCTGCGAGAAATTGATAAAGAGCAAGAAGGGTATGAAGTTATACCCGAGGTACTCGCTTACTTTAAAGGGCTTGATATCCCGGAGGATCTGTTAGCGAAAGTAACTTCGTTGACACAAGACTGCGGTGTCGATGGCGGCGCAGAAATTTATTCTCAGATATGGCCTTTTTGGGATCCAGGCTGTGGAGATGAAGTATTAAAAATAAGCAATAAAGCATCAAAAGACTTACCACTGCTACCTAACTTAAAACAAGTCAACGGTTTAGAACACAGTAATCCATCAAAAAAATTAATTAGTAGTTTTAAAGAACGTCATATCAAATTAATTGACCAGGATGTTTAATTTTAATCTCTAGGAGTAATAATGTTTAATTCAGCAGAAGAAATTCACCAGCATATTGGCCAATCAATGTTCGACGCATTACCCGAACAGTGGCATAAAGCTTATTGTGATATCGGCCTGAGTCGAGAAAATACCTGTGGTTTTATGGCAGGGACTTACTATACAGGCGGTGAAGAAAAATTTTATAGTGTAGATATAATCGATGGAATACTGAAAGATTCTCAGTGTGATGAAGCATTTTATGCACTTTATAAAATGATGAAAAAAGACGAAGCGGATATTCCTTGGAACAAAGCTCGTTTTGAATTAGAAAGTGATGGTAGTTACGACGTTAAAACTAAGTTTGATGAAGACTATATAATCTACACTGGATTAGATGCTGATAATGCTGAGCTTGACTCATTGAGTAGCGACTTTCATTTAGCCATAGAGTTTTGGGAAGGCTTACCAGATGATATGCCACGCCCATGGGGAAAAGGCAGTTATGATAAGAGCAAGTTTTTGCAAGGTAATTCAGATACTCATCAAAAAACAGAACCAGAGCAAGTAATATCATCATCTTATTGGCAACAAGCCGGTGAAATAAACGAAACATTAGAGCTGAGCTTTTTAAATCCTTATTTAGCAGATTACCCTCATTGGCATGGCAGCACGCGAGATATTGTTCTGGTTACACCACCGACATGGGAAAATCAAATCGTTGCTACAAGTGGCCTGTCAAGCCCTGAAGCACCATTTGAGGTATATATAGAAACCAATGAATCCATTCAAAGATTCAGCAGCTCTTGGCAAATGAATCTCATTAAAACCATTGGCGGTATAATACCTAATATAGATAACTTTAAAGATCGCCTCAAAAAACACCGTTTTCTTACATTACAATTAGACATGGATGGCGCACCTGAAGAATGGTCAGTAGATCACCCTGACGGTAATATAGGTATGTTTATTGGTTTAGATAATGCGCATATAAATCATGATCATCTTAACTTTTTACCTATAAATATAAAATTAATGCGCCCAGACGAGTTATTGTATTGTTTAGATAAAGCAGCACAAGGCAGAGAGGAAATAGCAGAACTTTATAAGCAGCAAGGCCAAGCAACACTTTCTTGTTTAGATAGAGCCAGTGTTTTACAAAATAACTAATCTGATGTAATGGTCTGCTTCCGATACGGTGTTTATGTGTAATAATTTAATTGTTACACATAAACAAAACCTGCCTTTAATCTGTTGGACTATTTATTTTTAAATAGTTTTAAATTAAAAATAACTCTGTCACTTGGAAACCTGTAGTAACCTGTATTGTCTAAATTAAGCTTAAAGTGATGATAAAATTGGCTTTTCCCAGTCAACTTGATGTTTAGAACCCTTATTCAATGAATTTATTGCTGCCGTGTTACACAAAGTATTGTTTTATGCGGTTTTGTAATATAAGTCACGCAGTTAGCTACAAGTTAGTAAAGCCCAACTGACAATACACACGAGACCATTTAGCCGCAGTAGTACTGCGGCTAAATGGTTTTTTACTATAAATTAAAAGCTATATTCTAAGCTCAGCTTATAATTTACCGGCTCACCGGGTTGAGTCCAAATTGCAGAGTAAGAGTTTGAGTAATATTCTTTATCCAGAACGTTATTCACGTTTAACTGTAAACTCACATCATCATTAACGTTATAAGTTGCAAACAGGTTCACTAGCGTATACGAAGGTAAATAATATGTAGGATCAATCGTTTCACCTAAACGTTCACCTTCATACTGAACAGCTATACCAATAGTCGCATTTAAATCGATTAAGTCATTTAAATCTCTTTTAAGGCGCACATTTGCACTATGTTTAGGGATATTCAGTAATGGGCTGCCTTTTGGCAGTTTTACCCACCAATCTGTATTAACCGTATCGTTTGCTGTTTTTGCATCGATGTAAGTATAGGCAAAATCAAATGAGGTGCGCTCTGTAATATAACCGTGCAAATCAAACTCAGCCCCTTCGCTAGTTACCTCTCCTAATGCTGTCGACACACCCGCTTGCAGATCTGTAGTTAGCATATTGCTTTTTTCGGCGCTAAATACGGTAAAGCTACCATTTAGGGTATCGGTGCTAAATTTAATACCCGCCTCAATAGAGGTTGTGGATTCCGGCTTAAATGCATCACCGTTTATGTCGTAACCGCTGTTTGGCCTAAAACCTTCAGAGTAGCTGGTGTAATATTGTATATCGTCTGAGTAGGCGTACACTAAACCAACCCGTGGACTAAATGTACTTTGGTCACTCTTAGACTGACTTTGATTGATATGATTATCTATTTGCTGATCAAACCAATCATAACGGCCACCCACTTGCACTTTCCATTGCTCAGTGATGTCGATTTGATCTTGAATATAAACCCCGTAACTGTGCTGTACTTCAGTGCTGTTATATAAAAGTGAGCCTTCGGGTGCTGTTTGCCCATACACAAGGTTATACATATTGATTGCATAGCGCGTATCTTCAAGCGTAGGGCGATATCTGTACCAGAGTTTGTCAAAATCAAACTTGCTGGCGTCGGCACCTATTAATAAATGGTGGGTAAACCCAGCTGCTGTTACGCTGCCACTAAGCTCGGTACGCGCAGAAATATTTTTAGTTTGAAAATCGCGCTCGTTATGTTGTCTACTTAAAGTTTCGCCATCAGTAAAGTAAACCTGCCGCCCTGGTGCCAGTTCTGCATCGCTCGATTCGCTTATAAATTTAGAGTCGCTATAGCTAAACCCATTTAAAAGCGACCATTGCCCTATTTGGTGCTCAAAGGTAAGTTGATGAGAAATCGCATCAACCTCTGTTGGTTTATCACTTGGTTCACCTAAAAAAGTATCAATGGGTAATGCATCTACCTTTCCGTCTACAGCAACAATACCACGGTCAAACGTCACACTTTGGTCGACATATTCTAGTTCATAATTTAACTTTGTTGTGTCGGAAATTAACCATAATATTGAAGGCGTTATCACCGTTTTTTTATTTTCGTGGTAGTCTCTAAAGCTTTCACTTTCTTCAATCGCGCCGTTTACTCTAAAGGCGAGTTGTTCGGTAATTGCATTAGTGTAGTCGCCTTCACCGCGATAACTTTGCCAACTACCTGCGCTTATTTTTACAGAGCCTTGTTCTTCAAATTGTGGCTTTTTAGTAATAATGTTAATAGTACCACCAGGCTCAGAGCGGCCATAAAGTGCAGAGCCTGGGCCTTTCATCACTTCTACATAATCAATATTACTGGTATCACGGGTGCCGCTAAAACTTCGACCAGATGAAAAGCCATTAATTAAAAAGCCTGAAGGAATATTCTCATCACCTACTAAACCACGTATTGCAAAGCTTTCCCACAATCCACCAAAATCATTTTGTTCAGAAATACTCGGCGTTAAATCAAATATATCTGTGAGTGTGGTCACCCCTGCATCATCAAGGTTTTCTGCAGATATAAATTCAATACTTTGTGGTTGTTCACTTAAAGGCACATCGCCGCGAAAAGCTTGCCTAACACCCGAAACAGCTATTTTCTCAATGCTTGATGACGCCGTAGTTGCGTATACTGAAGGTGATAAAATTGCACTTATCGCAATTGAAAGCGCTGATATTTGGATTCGTTTAATTGTATTCATTCTATCTCTTAGATATAACACAGCTTAATCAATTAAGTTTGCACTCAAAAAAATTTTAAATGTAACCTACTAGGCAATTAGCTGAAGATGTAGGCAATAATAGTTATCATTTAGAATTCTATACAAACAAGGCAAAAAACGCTACCCTACTTGCAATAAATATTACAAAGTTATTAAAATACAATTTAAAGAAAAACGAAAATACTAACTTCAGCCAAATTATGGAATAAAATAAATTATATGAATATTTCAGGCAAAACAGAATTAATGTTAAGTATTGAGAATTTAAACCTAGACAAAATTAAGCAGTTCATATACTCCGAATATAAAAGTCTTGCTATAGATGATGAAATGTTTAAAAAAGACAGTACCGGGCGCTCCGCTATATATTATGCTGCTCTGCGAGGAGATGAAGATATCATTTGGTTTTTATTATCACTTCTACCCGGAACCGGTATTTTTTGTAAACGTGGGCAACTATTAGAATCAAAAGATAACCAAGGATTGACCCCAGAGGAGTTTGCTCAAGTAAATGGAAACGATAAAATATATAAGTTACTTTGTTCTGAAAGAATGAGGATCGAGTTTTTCGAATAAATTTCAGACACGCGTTATCAAAATGCCTTGGGCGACTAACTCTTTGTTACTTAAATGAGTATAGGTAAGGGGTTGTAAAAAACGCAGTAGTTTTACTTAATTTTCACTTCCCCACAACATCTTAAACCAAGACGTTTTTATAATCCCAATAAAAATAAACCGCGAAATAAAATACCAAAGCAGGCTGAACAGCACACCAAAATAATTGACAACACCACGAACCGTTCATTCTTAACTCATAATAAGATTAAGTTCATAAACTGCTTGTGTAGTATTGAATTGCACACAAAAATGTAGTGTAACCAATTGAAAATATTTGTAATATATAAATTCATGGAGATGGCAACTTCAGCTCCTGCGCGGCTTACTCGCTTTCTCATCATGCTATTTCTTGCTAGTATAAAAATATTAATAACACGTTATACGCTACACTCATAATCGACAAGGAAAGATATGTCAGAATCATTTATTAAAGCATGCGCTGACGGTAATCGCCGTATTGCTCAGTTGCTCTTATCACAAGAAAAAGACCTTGATCCTAATTATACTAATTCGCACGGCTGTACAGCATTGCACTATGCATCGGCTAACGGATACGTTGATATAATGTCCGAGCTATTGGAAAGTGGAGCAAAAATTGACTATGAAGATCATCAAGGTAGGACCGCTTTATTTATGGCTATAAAGGCTCGACAAAAGCCGGCAGCAGAATTGCTACTTGAACTCGGAGCCCGTCCTGACATTAGTGATTACCAAGGTAATAGTCTACTTCACCTAATCGCCATAACAGGCCAAAATGCGTTATTAAGCCCTTTAATTGATGCCGGATTAGATATCAATTTAACCAATACAAATTCAGACAGTCCATTATTACTGGCGGTTAGTAATCGAAAACGTGATGTTGTAAGCAATTTATTAGATCAAGGCGCCGATATTGACCACAGTGACAAAAATGGTAATAACGCGTTATTGATAGCAACAGCATTAATCAATAAACCCTTAGTCACTTTGCTACTAGAACATGGTAGCGATATAAATATCGCTAATGACGATGGCTATACACCGTTATTCATTGCCTGCACTAAACACAACAATATGCTTGTTAAATACCTGCTAGAGCAAGGTGCTGATCCGCTTATCGAATCTAATGAAGGCGTATCGTCTATTTGGCTTGCGTGTGCTAATAACCAAAAAGATATCGTCTCGGCATTTTTAAATGCAGGCGTCGATGTAAATTACAGTAAAAATACCAATAAAGAGTTTGTACTCAATTCATATTTAGACTTAGTTATCGAACAACTAAATTATAGTAATGATAACTATCATGCAATTAGCTGTGAAGGCGAAAGCCTAATACATGTTGCAGCTAAACAAGGTCACTTAAGTATGATTAAGCTATTACTTGAGAAAGAGGCTGATATTGATGCACTGGATGCCGCAGGTAGTAGCGCATTACATTATGCTGCTGTGGGCGGTAAAAAAGATATAGTGAAAGAATTAATAAAACACGGTTGCGATACATTGATTTATAACAAAGCTGAACAACAAGCTATTGATTATAGTAATCAAAAAGGGTTTAGCGAAATCACCGAAATGTTATTAATAGCAAAACAGGCGCAACAAAATGGATAGAAAAGAACGCCCATTACTTGAAATAATCGCACGCGATATGAAAAAAGGTTATTGGAAAGCCGCCGATGCTGCACGCTACGCACCCATGCTATTTCCTCAAGTAGAACCCAGTGACCATGTTCGTAAAGCGGTTGCTGCGATTGCTCTGCAACAATCTCGCGCAGAGCAACTTAAAGCCCTTCAAGCACTCGTGATAAAAGAGCGTAGCAGTAAAGATTTCCTTAAAGAATTTGAAACGCTGCTTGGCAACAAGCGCGACCCACTCATGCCTGCAACTGACCAAGATAAAAACAGTGGCCACTTTCGCGACATCATTATGATGCTACTTGCAACGAATTTTGCATCACAAAAAAGTAGCGTCACTATCACTGCTGATTTAAGTGATTTGTATCAACGAGTTTATCCTCAACACACTGATGAATTTAGCACTGATGTCAGCGCAGAGGCTGTCGTCACAGAGTATATAATGGGTGCTCTATTAAAACTCGCACCTGATATAATTTAAAGCAAGGATGAGCAATGACATTGCACCAAGCACTTGAGTCGAAAGATTTTAAACTCGCCACACAACTAGCAAAGAGCCTCTGCAATAGCCACATCATACAAGCATTGAATGAGACGTTTGTTTTACAAAATCTACATGCCTATTGGCTTGCCTTGGATTTTTGGCTGCTATTAGATGAAAAAAATATCGTGTCGCTCGATTTGCTAAAAAATATGGGGGACGAGGAGGAAGTCGATTTTAATAACATTGATATTGAAAGTCTCATCAATTCAACAACCGAAAAACCAAAACTGAAAGTCGATCAAAAAAAATCATTTCCACTGCTAATATTAGAAAATGAATTAAGGTACTTTGAACATAAAAGCGAAGAAGAATGTGCCATATTAGTTAAATTTATAAACGCTTGTAGAAATTTAAATGCCAAAGGGGGAAAATTATTAACACAAGCGCTTTCACCTAACACACCACTGTCGATTCTCGATGCCTTAATTGAAAAGGGGTGTGACCCTATGTACGAGAATAACGCTCAACAAAACTTTCTTTTTAATATAGTGAAATGGCGTAAACAAGTAGACATAGATACGTTTAAAAAATATCTAACCTATTTTATAGACCAAGGATTAGATATTAATCACCGTGATGTAATAGACGAAACCCCTATCATTGCTTTAATTAAATCAGGTGAAGCAACACAGCGTATAGACGTTATGATCGAGTTAGGCGCTGATATACATATTCAAAAAACGGATATTGATGGCTTTGATTTATTAGAAATAGCAGTTACAAGTTACAATCCCGATTTTGTGAGTGCTTTACTTAAGCATGGACTCGCTTTTGATTATGAAAAACAAGATAGAGAAGGCCATAGTGTATTATTTCGCTTTACAGACCATGGGGTTAGAAAAGATCAATTAACGCTATTTTCTTTATTACTACAGGGACAGCCTGATCTTTATCAGATTAATCACGACAGTAGATGTGAAAAGCATTACTCTACCCCAATGGAAAATTTAGTAACAGAAGCACACCCAGACGCATTAAAACTGGCGTTAGCTATGCTTCGACCAGACATCAACCAAACCGATGAGGAAGGTAACACACCTTTACACCTTGCTGCATCTAATTATGTACATGAAGCAGCCCGAGCGGTTGTTAATTTAGAACGAATAAAAATACTTATAGCGTATGGGGCTGATGTCAACACACTAAACAACAAGGAACAAACACCTGCAGCTTGTGCCAGTGATGATGATAAAAAGGCCGATATACTGGCATTTTTATTAGCAAAAGAACACCAAGCAAAGTGAAATACGAGATCTATAACTAAATAATAGTAATATTCGTATCCGAAGCTGATCATTAAGGATAAAAAGATGATAAAGCGTTTTCTAAGCTTACTTGTTTTATGCCCCTTACCTTTAATTGCTTGTCAATGGCAACCTGATGACTTAATCGGAAGCTACCGAAGTTTGGGGCACTCCTATTTTGATACCTTTGCACTAGAGAGAGAAGATATATTTCATTCATGGTTACACCAAAGGCCTGAAATGACGGCAAAGTGGCAGCTTGATAAAAATTGTATATTGGTAATACGCAGTGAACACTTAACACACCCAATCAAGCTCACCTTAATTGCATTAACAGTCAATAAAGCAGTGTTTAGTGATGGTCAAACTAAACAGCACTATCAACGCTTAAGTGCACAACAAAAAACAGCCAAGTAAATTAACCCTATACACTAATTTAGAGATAACGAATGAGATTGACTAATTTAAAACACCTGAGTCTATACTTAATTTTGCTATTTAATATATTTGCTTTTCAAAGCTACGCCTCTGAGCCTGCTATTTTTTCAAAATACAGCAAAGCGTTAACTTTAGTTGAGCAAAATCCTGAGCTATATCGCTATCGTTTCAACGGGCCAATTACAATACGTGGACTACTCGTAATTCAGCTTGATATGGCAAGCCCAGCTCAAGCAAGCGGCGATATTATCGACATACGTATCATTCCAACCCGATTAGCACGCAATAAGTTGCCCGCAGTTATTAATGGCCGTTATACATCGGCGATTGAGGCTATTTTTATACGTTTATCAGCTCCCCAATTAGACGAACTATTTGCAGGTAAAGAAAACTGGCAACGTTTAAGCCACGGTACAGAAAGACTTATAAAGCAACCCGTAGAAGTCACATTTAATGATTTTAGCGCATCGGTAGAATGCGACAGCCGCACCTACACCGCAACCATTAACACCATAGCAGCTATAACAGATAAGCGAGTCGCTGCATTATCTAAGCTTGATATAAGCGGCTGTTAAGCCGCCTTAAATTAAAGCCGTGATTATTAATAAAGCACTACGACACATATAATTTAACAGGAGTACACATTGATTTTTGCCATTGATTGCCAATATTACGACGACACAGCTATTGCTGCCGGTATCTTATTTGAAAACTGGCACGACGAAGAAATAACAGCAAAGCAAGTCAACACCATTGAAAATATTGCTCCCTATGAACCGGGGCAGTTTTATAAACGCGAGTTACCGTGTATTTTGTCCGTACTAAAATCTTTAGATACTCAACCAGATATCATCATTGTTGATGGCTATGTCACTTTAAGTAGTGCACAAAAGCCAGGTCTGGGCATGCACCTTTATGAAGCACTTGAACAACAGATTCCCGTTATTGGCGTAGCCAAAAGATCATTTGTCGATACACCAAAAGAAGCTGGAATTTTGCGAGGAAAAAGTGAAAATCCTCTTTATATAAGCAGTGTGGGAATTGATCTTGAACAAGCAAAAGAACACATACTGCACATGCATGGTAAAAATCGCCACCCAACCTTATTAAAATACGTTGACCAGCTAGCTAGAGGCATTGTTACCTAAAACGAATAGCAAAGGTATGGATGTAAAAACTGTGTAAATACCCGTTAGATATAGGGAACTAATTGCTCCTTAAATTCTATTATAGTAAGGCTCAGATCCCGAGAGAGCCATACAGTTTTTATCTAAGCGACAAGCACTCACGGCAAGCCTTATTTAATTGCTGAAGTGCTTTTGAAAAGATTCTCAGTTTTATATTATAGCCAAATTTTTCAAAGTATTGCGCCCCAAAACTAAAGCCAGACAGCACTTTTCTATTTTTTAACGCGATCAATAACGTGACATTCAAGTGGCCTTTTTCATAGCAACGACAATGAGGTAAATAATAGCCATGACTGCGAAGCACCTTTAGTATATTTCAAGCTTACGCTGCTGCGAATAGCTTTTCCTCGAAGGTTATTCTTCTTTCTTTGTTTACGTTTTGATTTAAAAAAACTGCACACAACAATTGATTCTAAGCGACCTAACTTCTTTGATGCATATTTAGACTTGATACAAAGCTATATACGAATCATTTTTTTAGATAGACTATCAAGCATCTTTACAAGGAGGAAAATATAGATGCAATTTATAGACCCTTTTCCAGTCAAATGCGAGTTTTGTCAACACTTAGCTTATTATCCGTTAACCCCGCTTAAGGCTGAAAAAGCAGCCTGTACAGCTTGCAAAAAAGTTTTACGGCAGACACCTCGTGATCTTCGTAGATCCAGCCGTAAACATGGAATTGAAATTTGGCCTACAGCTCTTATATTTGAAGTTATGCTGCAGTTCGATATTGACTATGATTTGGTTAGCGACGATGAACTTAATGAGGAAACAACCCTATCAACATTTATTGAACTAATGCAAAGAGCTGATCCAAGTATTTCCGCGCGTGACCTACTTAACTTTGATATGTTAGACACTGCTCGCTCTACCTGTGATGAAGAACAATTACTAACGCTAAAGCTGGAGGAGCTGTCTTTACTGTCTCATCCTAAAGAGCCGTTACCAGACAATAATTCTCTTGCAGATCCAAATGTCAAAGGCATTGAGAAAAGTGAACTGCAAACGATGTATAAACAGCGTCGAAAAGCACGACAAACCCAAGATAAACTTACCCCGCGTCCTTCAGCTGAAGAATCCACCGTTGAAGTTAAGGCCCCTAATGCTAATAAATACTCTAACTTTTGGCAAAAACAAAGCGAAGAAAACCACGCGGATATAGATAAGCCATTAACCGATGAGGAAATTCAAAATACTGTGAATAATTTGGGATATACGCTACCCATACTCTATATACAGTTAATGAAAATACAAAATGGTGGCTATCCACAAAACACGCTCATTCAACTCGATGAAGAAAAACCATCTAACTATAGTATCAGCGAGTTTATTAGGCTAGATTCTATCGCTGCAGAAAGTGAATATATGAGAAACGAATGGGGTTATCCTGATATCGGGCTATATATTTGTAATTGCCCTTCGGCAGGGCACCACTTGGTTGCTTTAGATTACACTGAGTGCGGGCCTACAGGTGAGCCTACAGTGGTACATGTCGATCAAGAAAATGACTTTAAAATAACCATACTTGCTACAACTTTTGAGCAGTTCATTAGTGAACTACAATATGATGAAGATTAACCTCATGAAAAGTGTTATTACTTTAAAAGACTCTAACACTTTTTTGTATAACTAGCTTTTTAGATTGAGACACTATCAGCTCGCTGAGTGTGGTTTATGTTATTGGATTTACCTTTTGAGTTAATCTAGAACAAGCAAATTTAATGCAGTGCGCGCTACTTTAGCGCCCTCTATATTTTTTCAGCATTAATTAACTCAATAAGTAATTGACTATAAAAGCTAGAGCTTTAACGTATAAAGTCAAGATTTTATCTCTTTGGTTTTGTTACTAGTACGGGTTTACATGTTGTAATAAAAGCCACGTTAAGTGGCTTTTATTACAATGTTAGCGCTACAGGTCTATTTGCCAGTTGAGTTGACACCAAGGGTGGTTATCGTCAGCTAAAATTGATGTCAATTCTTCGATATCTAGCTTAATCTCTTGTTTTACTTCGAAAGCATCAGGGTAGCGTTCTGGTGGACCATCCATAGGTTTATCGAGTTTTACACCCACCCAAGTTAAGCGCCCTACTATGTGACTCATGGCTAACTCTTGCCAATCAGTAAATAATTGTTGCGCAATTTTACCTAGCACTAGCAAATAATACCAAGTTTCTTGTTCTGTAATTAAACCCGTAGTATACGCACACCGGCATAGAAATGCAGAACGACCCACATCAAAACCTTTAATCCCACAGTCAGATAATGAAACATTATGCTTTTGAGCCCATCCACTAACCATATATTCATTACTGTTTTTATCGTTGTTTCGATTCAAGTAAAAGTGTTCAATAAATAAATCATAACGCACACTTTCAATCAAACGGCTCATAAACTCGCTGCTACGAGCTGTATCTAAAAAAATATTTAATGTTTCAACTAAATCAGCTTTAGTATGTATACCATAACTATTTTTTAATACTTTTACATTGCCATTAATAATCGCTTGTAGTGGGTACGTTTCACTCTTATGTAATAAGCAATCCAGTGAGTAGCCATTTTGCATCGATAAGTAGCCTGATAAGCTGATTAACCATTGCTTTTGTTCATCGGTTAACGATTGACTTTGCAACATTAAGTCTTCTTGATTATTGTCCATCAACTCTCTCCTTTGTATCTTGCAATTGCTGGCATAAAGCTTTGCACTGCTGTGCATAAGGTAACCCTTGTTCGATAAGCGCTTCACAGCATTTAATAGCTGAATTTAAAGAATGAACGGCATATGGATGAGTATTATATTCGTGGGCAGCTTGTTGAAATGCAGCTAAAGCCGTGTCATATTGGTTTAACTCTAAAAGTGCGCACCCTTTAAAATAATATGCTTGTGGTGCTGCACGTAAACCTTTAATCGCTATATCAGCTAACATGATGCAGGTGTCAAAGTCTTGCTGGTCAAACGCGGCCTCCAAAAACTTTAAACAATCACGCGGGTTGTAAAGCATGAGTTGTTTAATTTCTTTTATATAATTAAGTACATTACGTTGAAAATCATCAACAACACTTGTATCCGCATAAGCAACTAATTCGGTGTCACGAATATATAATATAGCCAGTGCAAAAATTTGCAGTGATTCAGTATGCCCAAGAGATTCTACTGGGCGCCTCACTGAATCGTCTTCTCGGGTTAGCTCAAGTATGTCCATTTCTTGCTCTGAGTAACAACGTGGTTTTGTTGAACCAGGGAAAAAATCCGTTTTATAGAAATCCTGAAAACTAGCAATATGCTCTTGTAATGTATCAACTAAAACTTCATATGTGATTAAATCGTAGCAATATCTTAATAAATCAACAACTAATGGCCATCCCCACAGCTGGCGTTGATTGTATAAATCAATAAACACTAAAAACTCAGAGTAGGCTTCTTCAAAACGGTGTAATTTACATAAGCAAAGCGCTTGTAAATAATTCGCTTGTTCTACAAATATCGGTTTGTATTGCTCGGTGATTGACAACGCATCCTGATATCGTCCATTTTCATACAGTAAGGTCGCAATTTTTATCGCGTTTTTAGCTTCATCAGCTCTCAACTCTCGAATATATCCGCGTCTTGCTGTAATTAATGCAACTTCAAGCTCCATATCACCAATAGCAGCTAGTTTTGCATCTAAATAAAGATATGCCTTTTCATAATTATTAAGCTTTAAATAACATAAACCAATATATTTGAACATTACCTTAGTACACAGTACGCGGTAATTATGTTCTTGCTTTAAATAAAGTGCGAGTGCAGCCTCATAATTTTTTAATTTATACTCAGCATGTGCTTGGTAATTTAACAGATCTTCCTCTGTTTGTGGAATTGTCAGAGGTTCAAGTATACGTTTAATGGCGCTATAGCTATTAAGCGTCCATAAATACTTAACTATATAATTATAAAGGGGAAAGTCATTTTTAAACTCAGGTCCAATTTGTTCAGCAACATTTTCTAAATCTTCTGTAGTCAATGTGTCGTATAAACATTTATCTTCAATATAGTTACGTATTTCAAGATGGCGTTGAAGATTTTTAAAATCAACATGTTCTGAAATACCGACCACTAAACCGTCATGTATTCTCTTTGGTAACGTTTTTATATAACCCGACAATGCAACCGCAATTTGACGCGTAGTATCATCGCCACTGATAGATAAGCTGCCAGAAATACTTAAACTGGTATCTAAAAATGTCCAGATATTTTCAGGTAAAAAATAGTGTTTAGAAAAAAAGTCGAGTAAGTTGACAGTCAATGCATTACTTTGATTAACATCCCAAAATATCGGCGCCGCGAACAACATTTTCCATTGTTCTAAACTGTGCCTAACTGAAATATCACTATAAAGCTGTGTTAAGGCAAGGTTGAGTTGGGATATTGTTTTAATAGTTGAAAATTCAACGGGTTTGTCATCATCAATATCGTGATTGGAGCTAGGTGGTGGCTCCGAAAAAACTTCATCCTGTGTGTCTTCAATATCAGTATCTAGTTGCGGCTGAAATGCTTTAAGTGATGCATCGTGCCAACTAGCTGAATTATCATTTGCATCATCATCACTTTTTGAGATTTCTTCTAGTGCTTGATCATACGCTTTACGTAACGCTTTAAACTCTTCAGGGAATTCTGTTGGCGGAGTTTGTTTTAGTAACTGCGTATAAGCTAATTTTATAGCCCGCTTATCTTTAGTTGGTTCAATACCTAATAGTATCCAATGGTACATTTAGTTTACTCTTATGTTGTGGGCACAAATAATAGAATGCATGTTAATAAGAAATATTCAAAAACATTTTTATACGCTCTTTGGCAGCGTCAATTTTATGATTATCATGGGTTTCTAACGCGCGATCAAAAAGCCCAATGCTTTCACCAACCTTTCTACGTTTATCACCTAAGCTCTCTTGAAACATGCGATCGAGCTTTGCTTTAAAAGCGGTATTGGCAAGTTTATTTTTTGGGAGTATTTTTAAAGCTTGCAGTCTTGAAAATTGCTCTTGCAATTGATTTTGGTCAAGCTCTTTCACGTTCTCACCAACATAAGTACGATAGGTTTTTTCAGAATCCTTGTTTTTAACTTCCACTTCAATCACACCATTGAGATCATAAGTGTAAGTTATATAAAAAGACTGAATTTTGTTCAAAGGTTCAAGTGTAATGTCTAATGTACCCATTAATACATTATCTTTAGGTAGGTAATTTTCACCTTGATAAATGTTAATCAAAACACTTTCTTGACTTGGATGTCTAGAAAATAAAGAGCGCGTTTCACTGACCGGGATCGTAGAGTTACGCTCAATAATGGGTAAAAACTCAGGTTGGTTATGCTCGTTAGATATCTCAACGCCCAGTGTAAATGGGCAAACATCAGTCATGATTACATCTTTGAGCTGAATATTACGCTCGTTCATACTTGCTTGAATGGCAGCCCCAATAGCAATAGCATGATCTGGGTTGTATTGAATTTGTGTAATACGCGAAAATACATGATTAATTTGTTGGCGAAAAATAGGCATGCGGGTCGCACCGCCGACAAAAATAAGGCCTGCAATATCATCCATCGATAATTTTGCATCAGACATCGCTCTATGAATAGGAAACTTAATGCGCTCAATTAAATCATGACAAATATGGCCGAAATCGTCTTCACTTAGGGTATAAGTTAAAACATCGCCTTTGTATTCAAAATCAAAACTGGCAGAATCGTCGATGGTTAGCTGACATTTTAATTGATCACATAAAGACCATATATTTCTTCGCTCACTTTTGGCTAGACGGTACGGTTGGATATCATTTTTGCCAAATACATCGTCGACAATAGCTTGGGTAAAGTCATTACCACCGAGGTAATTATCGCCTCCAGAGGCGTGAATCTCAAAAATGTCATTAAACACTTCAATAACTGACACATCAAATGTTCCACCACCGAGATCAAGCACTAAATAAGTGTTATCTGAATCTTTATTATCTAATCCATATGCAAGGGCTGCGGCGGTTGGCTCGTTAATTAAGCGCTCAACCGTTAAACCAGCAAGTGAAGCCGCCTGCTGTGTAGCTTGCCGTTGTTTATTATTAAAGTAGGCTGGTACTGAAATAACAGCTTCAGTAATGGGTTGTTGTAAATATGCTTCAGCTTGCTCTTTAAGGTGCTTAAGTAAAATAGCCGACAGCTCTATTGGGGTATAAGATTGTTCTTCTAATTGATAGACTTTATCTGTGCCCATAAAACGTTTAAATTCAGACACCGTCAACTCAGGATGAGTCGCTAAACGATCCCGAGCAGCTTGACCTACCAATACATAGTCATCTGAAAAACTCACAATAGAAGGCACTAGAACATTGCCCTCAGAGTCAGCGATAAGTTTAACACCACTATCTTGCCATACAGCAACAACACTGTGTGTCGTTCCCAGATCAATCCCTATCTTCATATTACTCCCCCGCTCATCGGAACATTATTAAATCATTTTATATATATTAAAACCACTATTTAAAAAACCACTTATTATACTAACATTGATTGTTATATGTAAAATCCATCAAAATAAGAAAGTGCAATAAAAAAGCCTATTTTTTTCACTGCGTGTAATTCAGGCCAAAAAGATGTTCACCCTAAAAATAAAATCTTCTTAAACAAGAGGATAAAAGAAAAACCTATAACAGATAAAGTGATTAATCTAAGAAATTAAAGATAACAAGAGATCCATTAACTAATTAAAACGAGCTTAAATATATTAAAATTTCAATGTTAATTGATTGTAAATTTTAAGCTTGTTAAAATTAATACTGAGTTAATCTTGCCGTGATATACTAAGTTTATTTTTTACTTTATTAATAAGATTCTCATGCAAAATATCTGTGCGTATAACGATACTTTAAAAACCAAAAAATGGCATGACTTTCATTTTCCAGCAATAGAAATCACCAATTTGCCGTCTTTTTCACAAGATGAAAGCTACATCTTTAGTGACTTACTTCATCAAGCAGTAAAAGATCGAACAGACCAAGATGTTCTCAAGCTTTTCTTAATAACACCTGATACTCAATTGAGTAATCATTTTTATATGGTTGCCTACTTACAAGATAAGACTATTTTTACCGCCGAAGTGCTCAACACCCCACTATTTTCACAATGGTTAACAACAATTGATAGAGAAAGAAGAAAAGGCGTAGAACCTAAATCTAAGCTGTATGATCTTGCCAGTAATAGTCTATCTAGTCGCCCAATATCAAGAGCGTTTGCTGAGCAAATATTCACACATACCGGTGAGTTTATTGATGAAAATATTCCTAATGCATTTAAAGCAGAAGAATTAGCGCAACAAAAAATAGATTACATCACCCCATTTATTAACTTTGATTCCCATGAAGACTTTTCTTTAGTAAAACAAAATTTAACTCAATTAGTTGAGTCTGAGGGATTAAAAATAATAGAGCCCATTGATAATAAAGCGATTTATCAACAATTTAAAACGCAAGCTGGTTTTGAGTTTCCCACTATTTTAAAAGACTTTTTAACACTGCATAATGGCATTGAAAAAACAGGTTTTATGAATGCACAGACCATACTAAAAGAATGGAGTGACTGGCAAACACCATATCAAAAATGGACGCAAGAGGACTTGCTCGATACTTACAGCAGTAACGATGGCACAGTACTGCCTTTATATTGCACCCCCTATTGGATCCCCTTTTTCGACCAAGGTTGTGGTAATTTTTATGCCATAGATCTTGCACCAAACAGTAAAGGAAAACCTGGGCAGGTAATTAGTTTTGGCGCAGACCAAGAAAGCGGCTATCTGCAAGCGCATAGCTTAGCAGAACTCATTGCTGGTTTTATGCATAACGAAGATTAACAGCAACTTTTAACGACGTATCTTGGCCCATCGTTTAGTTGTAATGATGGGCTTTTTTATAAACTAAAACCTTTTACGTTGAAATAAAATCGTCTTGAAAGCTTAAGCTTTGTTGAACGACTTTACCGCTTGCTTGCATGTCGTCTTGAATATACTTTAACAGTCCATTCACGCAGATTGGCATTTCCCACGCGCTGGCACCGCGCTCCATTTCAGAGAACTTTAATTCAGGCCTTAAATTGGCTGTTCCAGGTAAGAACACATTAGCAATTTTTTTATTGTACTTATGTGCAAATGCGACAGTGTGAGCACTGCCACTTTTAATTTCCCACTCGATAGGTAGCAGCGTATTACAAAGCGCAGCCTGTATTCGATTTCGTCTAACAAAGTTTTCGGCACTGTATAATTGTTCAGGTAGGTATTCTGTTACTACTGTGCCACCACGATTTAATATTTGCGCTTTAAGTGTGTTAGAGCCTTTAGGAAACTCAACGTATATACCATTACCAAGAACCGCAACGGTGGGAATGTTATATTTTATCGATTCTGTATGTGCTATTTGATCGATACCCAAAGCTAAGCCACTGACTGTAACAAGCCCTTTATTTGCCAATGCTGCGATGACTGTTTTGGCTAAAATTACACCATCTGTTGATGGCTTACGAGTACCTATCACTGATACGGATTTTTTATGTAAGTTTTCAATTGGACCCTGAACAAAAATCCAATGAGGTGCATCATCAATTTTCTTCAACTCTTGAGGAAAAAGCTCCTGCTCTTTGAACAAAAGTCTTACATTATCAGCATGAAGAGAACGTGCGCGCGCTAAGCCAATTGACCAAAGTTGTTGTTGATATGCCTGCCATTCAATATCATCAGGTAATGACACATTCAGGTGTTTAGAAATTTCATCAGCATTACTCGCTTTAAGTAAATTTTTAAAGCCTAAGCCTGACTCTGCTATTTTGTGTAATACCCAATACCCAACGCCGCTTAATGAAGTCAACGCGAGAAAAGCCACAGTTTCATTGCGCCAATAGTCTTTTTGCTGTTATTTACTCAACGCCAAATTCCATACAACTGTTTAATTTAAAACGCGCTGATTTTTACAGTATTATCAATCAAAGGCAAGGTAAACCAACTGCCTCGGTTGGCACACCTAAAATGCCAAAGCGCTTGTTAAAAACGCAAACTTACTCGTTTAATAACTTATTAAGCGTTGTTATGTTTTTATCTTGCGATTCATAAACAGTATCAAATGGCTCGCTTGACCAATCGCCGTGTTTACTTTGCCATGTAAACCAAGCAGATGAAATAAACTCAAACTCTTGCATTTCCTCCACCTCTTCACCGGCTAAAAAGTTAATTAACTGCGCTAACGTACAGTGCCCACTATCAACCAACGTTAACACCTCTGTTCCCATTAGCTCTGTGTCGTCATCAAGTAAAATGATAACAACCGATTCTACAATCAGTTCATACTCCTTATATTCCATTATTGGCGTAACGTATGACTCATCTTGATGGCCTAATAAAATACTGGCGTAATTATCACTAACTTGGCCATTTTTAAAAACTAATTGTTGATTCATTTATTTACCTTAACTGCCATGATCGACTTATCTTATTCTTTAAATTATCAAATTTTTGGGTTTAATTCACGACTTACACAATCAAAAATAAGCTCAACCTTAGAACATGGTATTAAATGATAAATAGAACCAAGCAAAAAGCAGCCTGTTTGCTAGAGGTTTTCGAATAGCTGCCCATTGTGGTTTATTAAAAAATATCATGCTAAATTAGAAAACTCTAAATCAAGGATGATGTATTTTTGCAACACTCAAATCTACCTAAGAATGTAAAGTTTCACATTAAAAATACCTATTTGCCAAATAAGGTAAAATTAAGGACTCAAGGCCACCTCAATATTATTGCAATTAGGGCCATACTAACTTTCATCGTTCCATTTTGTGGTGTGGTTGGCTATTTTACTGAGTCAATATTTTATGGTATTTGCTTTGCTCCTTTATTTTTATCACTCGTTTTTGCTTACTCAAGAAGCCATTATTTAGTCCTTGATATTGAAACAGGTAAAGCGTACAAAGAAAAATTATTTCTAGCTAAAGCCACATCAAAAAAGATTTTAAAAAATTTAAACGATGTTGAAGTTTTAGTGCAACAAATTCCAGGCCTTGCAGATAAGTATCAAATAGCGCTGTGTCATGAACGCTACACAATTGGCACCTACCAAGATACCCAAGCAGCCGCCGCGTTTTTAGCTAATCATTTTGGCTGTATACACACAGAAAAGGTAAATGAGTTTACAGAAAAAACAAACGTCAGCAATAACACGCCCGATTTAGACCAAAATGCACTCGATAATAGACCTGCAAGTACAGTAGATGATCCAGCTCTAAAAAGCGGCAAAGATATAACTTTCTGGGATACCAAATCATTGATAAAAATGATTCTCCTCCCCTTCATATGTTTTATTATCATCGGACTAATAGTGATTACTTTATAAAATGAAATTTACAAAACTGACAAATCAACAAGCCCAAATCAAGCCATTTGCCACAAGTGCTGTTAACTTTATTGGCGCATTTATTTTCTTTATAAGCTGTTTATGTATGTTTAGTGTAATGGATGGCGAATTTCCTTTGATACCTTGGGCTGCCATTTCCACACTTGGCTTTTGTTGTACATTTGCTAATTACAAAATTAAAATTGATAAAGAAACAAAAAACATAACTATACGCGCCAAAAGTATTTACGTTATTAAAGCAGATTCAATTGCATTTGCGGATATACGCGGCATAGTGGTTGACGAAAAATTATTTGGTAAAAGGGATTACCGCCTATATCTTAAATTAGTTAATGAAGATAGATACATATTAATAAATAAAGGTTACAAAAACAGCTTAGAAAAAGTAGCCAATGAGCTAAGTAGCTTTATAAACAAACCTATCTATAAAACCTATGAACGTTAGGTAATTGCCAAAAACACTGCTGAAAATTCAACCTCGATAGATAAACAGACCCTAGTTAACCACATTTATTTTTTAAAAATCTAGTTTAATCTTTTACTCTCATAGTGTAGGTCGGGATCAAACTTTATATTTGTCTTAATTGATAAAAATCGTAAAAGCCACTTAAGCATAATGCTCAAATGGCATTTACTCAGATAAAGTTTAAGTAACTAATCCAACGGCAGCTCTTGTAGCTTAATTAATAACGCTTGTAATTTATTTGCAGGGAATGTGAGTTTAGAAAAAATTTCATCGCGATCAAATCCATACTCTAATTCAATAATCCATTGCTTAAACTTTTCTATATACTGTTCAGGTATTACTGAAATAGGGATAGCTTGCAAAGTCTCAGATCTAATATGTTCAGTAGTGCTGGCAAAATGCTCTTCAAGCCCCGCCATAAAGTATGCCCAGTGCAGTTCTGTAAAGTTAGCCATAAACAATTCATAATCAATGTGATCAGTTGCTACTTCAGTAAAAAAACGTTTAAATGCGTGCTCTGGCTCAACATTAATAGCGTGTGAGAAAAACTCGGTATTAGCTTCAATTATGGCCCATAAACTTCGGCTCTCTCTTCCCAATACTAATAATGATTCAACCTTGTCAGGTGCGTGTGTCAGTGCATAGGAAATGAATCCTGAGGCGTATTCACGATCTAAACGAGCCATAAGTGTATTATTTAACGCATGTTCACTGGGGATGTGCTCACAAAGCGTCAATAACGTATTTGCACTTAACTTATCGTTTTTGTTATCGATTAGGCTCGCGTCTGCAATGGCTAGAAACACCTCAGACTGCTTATCTAGTGCAAAATAATCACGTAAAACCTGTAGGTTAGGTTGTATCGGGTAACCCACCAGCAGTGCATCGCACGCTGTGGGTAAGTCAATCAACCCATGACTTAAACGATAAAAAATAAGCTCTTCGCTGGGCATTGAGCTATCGTTTAATTTCATTGCAAGTGCAATATATTCTTGTGCCAGTGAGTGATTACTCGCAGCGAGCACTAAAGCCGTGGCAGCATCTTTCCAAAACGGCATAATGCCTCGGACCATAAACAAACTATTTAATTTTTCAACAGTTTGATTAATGTATTCAAGCGGGAATTCATGCTTTAGCATATACTTTAAAATATGCAAAAGGCTCATCGCTTCTTCTCGACCATCCGCTACATAACTCGTTAGCTGAATATCTTCATTAAACCAGTTGAATATATTACGATAATTTATATCACTTGTTTGCCCCTTTAAATCTAATAATGCTATTTTGGCATTGGTTCGATATTCAGGATCATCATTATCCATTTCATCAAGCAGTGTTTCTGCAATATCATAATCACTGATATAGTTAATAAGATCTAATAATAAATACCTTGAAAAAAAGTGCCGAGGTATTAACGCCTGAATGATATCCGCGCCCCAGTTGTCAATAATCTTATATAACCATTGAGTATTGAATTCATACTTACTCTGCTTTGATAAATGCTCATAACAACTTGTAACAAGTATATCTTTAACTTGCTCGTCCAACGTGAGCTTATTATTAGTTTCATTATTAAAGGCTAATAAAAACAACAGACTTGTTATGACTTCATCGCTTTCGAATTCATTAAGCATGAGATCAGCTGCGCTTAATGAACTGGTATCTAAATTAATAATGGCTGCTAATGCTGACTTTTTCGAATTATCCGTTAACTCTGTATGCAAGGTTATCTCCTAAATTTTAATCCATAATTATTAATATTAACCGATTTTATATCAAGAAAACATGAAGTTATTCCACAGGGCCCGAGGACACTTTGTTAATAAAGTTAACCGAATAATAATTCCTCTCTAAAAGCGTCATCATAACAGATTCTTACACACTTACTTCTTATCGACCCTTTGCTATTTGCATACTGTTTTACCATGTTTCTTATCACTCGAAGGAATACACCAATGTGCTGCGCACTCAGTGGTTCATGTATTTAACTGGCATCTTCTTTAAAGGCCACATCTAATATCTAGGGTTGTTGATTTTCTGTCAGCCAATGATGCCTGATAGCTTTGCTTATCAGCGCGCTATCTGTTAACGATGTCAGATAATAATGGGTATCTATACTCGTTCTATTCCCTTTTTTCTTTCTCTTTTTACCGTAACGAGTGTGTTTATTGACCGCCATTTTTCTTAATTTCAGGCTTTAACGTAGACGCATCAAGACAATCAGCACGTCACGTCGGCTAGCTAATTGTTTTAATGTCTCTGTTTGACAATGCATCTAACGTAATGATTGCATATTTAATATCAATCATTTGAAGAGGGTCTCTTACTGCGGGTATTTCATTGATCTTAATGAATCCGTAAATCCGTATCAACCGTTCGAAATATGCGAGCAATACTGTGTCGTGTCGGTATGCCATTGCTGAAAGGACGAAATTGCTTTAACCAACCAACCTTACATTTCAATGCCTTGCATTTCTTCACACCCAGATGTTACAGCACTAATAATAAGAAAAAGCACATCGACAAGGTTATGATACTGGTTGATTGTTGAGCGGTTATCTTTTACGAGTTCTAGATAGGAAAATAAAGACAAATGGAATATAAAATGATGAAATTTAGCGCATTAGATCATAAATTATAATTATTTACAAAGTATGATCCCCCCTACGCTAACAACCGATAAAGCGAATTTACTAAGCTGGTAATTTTCTATATGGTATCTACTTCTCGCATGCGCTGCTTTTTAACAGTGGCTGTAAATAATAAATAAGGGAAATAAAATGCTTAACTGGTTTAAAAAAACCACTTTGCTATGCGTTGCAAGCTCTGCAAGTATAGCCATAGGGGCAACAACCCCCACGACCAGGGCAAGATCACGAACTTTACCTTGACTTAAAAGTATGATCTTATACTCCTTTTTAAGGAGCCCCCATGCCTGATATTCAACTATTTAAATATTTCGAATCAATTGACGACCCTCGCCAGCAG
>NZ_JACJEY010000041.1:0-43046 GCF_014164295.1 Pseudoalteromonas sp. SG43-7 | reverse complement strand
GCGACGGCGAGATTATTTGGAAGGACTAGCCTATTTCGTACAGGTAGTAGTGCAAATCGATTGGAAAAATATGGATGTGAGTGATGTAATTGAAACTTAATAATTATTTTTGGGGATCCCTTAGGCTGTTAATGCATCTTGCCCGTTACTTGCTTGACCAATTACCTCAATATTAAAATCTAGACTTAATAATGCTGCGATTGCGTCGCGCACAAGCCCCTGATCTTCTACTAAATACACCTTGATCATTAGAACCCCTTCGCTGTTAAAGGCAGCATTACATTTAAACTAAAGTTATCCTCACAGGTAAATGTAGCCTTACCATCTAGCTGCTCTGCTCGTTCTTTAATGCCATTTAAGCCATTTCCAGGTTTTATTGAGCTACATGGTGCATGATCAATCACATTGATTATTAACTGCTGCTGATTTTGCGCTATGCTAACGATGCATTTCTTGGTGCTGCTATGGCGTAGTAAGTTAGTAACAGCTTCCTTAATAATAAGACTTGCGATACCTTCTACTTTTGCAGGTAACACATTTAACTTGACGTTAAAATCCGCCTCAAAACCTTGTTCGGTTAGCCTTTGTTTCAATTGGGAAATTTGACTCGCAAGATTGAGCTGTTTTAAATCACTGACAGCACTTCTCACATCACTCAATAGCTGCCTTGCAAGCTCTGCAACTTGGGCAATTTCAGTATTTGCTTGTGTGTAACGCTCACCTTGATTTAATTTATTAGCAAGCTCTGCTTTTAAAGCAATTGATGAAAGAGAGTGACCTAAAATATCATGTAAATCGCGAGCAATACGCTCGCGTTCAGCAATTGCTGCTAATTGCTCTAATTGCGTGGCGTTTTCTTGCTCGCGGATTTTATATTGCTGCTCTCTTTTTGCAGCTATACCGTAGCTAAATAAGGCCGCACATAAAATTAAAGATATAGCGAGAAAGTATTCTACTTTTGCAATATCGCCAATATATGCACTTAATAGAACAGTTAAAATGACCACTAACGCTGAAAAAATTCGTTGCAGTTTACTATATGCATAACCGACAATATAGGCAACGAAACCAAATAATGTCGGTGTGCCTGAGGTATAAAAAGTAGCACTAAAACAAACTAACAACATAGCAATAACTAACTTAGTAGTATCGGTATCTTGGCAATTTATTGCTTTTACATAGAGCATAATAAAAGCAATATATAAAGCTAAGGACATAAAAATGTTGTTTGCGGTTAAATTTGCAAAGTTAATCATAATTGGCAACAAATAAAAGCCAGTAAAAATTAAATGTCCATACTTCCAAAACCCTTTATCGATTTGCTCAGCAACCGTGTCAAGTGAACTCATACTAATACCCCAAGTGTATCGTTTTATTTATAATTTTGTTTTTACTAAATAACACAAAAACACATAACAGCATAAAGTAACCGGCGTAAGTAATACTAAAACTATATATTTCAAAAAAATCGCTGATATATAAACTGATTAAAATTAAAGCATTCATAATTACCTCCAGTTGAATGTGATAACTATGCCAGCCGCTAAAAAAAATAAGAGTGTAAAATGTCATCAACTTTGCTGACATTTGTCATGTTTTAAAAATTTCACCTTATTATGAGCAGTGATAAGATAGTAAAAAATAGCAGAGCGAATTTACATGCAACCCCAACAACAAAGTTTAATTTATTTACATATTGCGGTATTACTTTTTGGTGGCACAGCACTATTTGCCAAATTAATAAATCTCAACGCATTAGATATCACCGTGTACCGCGCAGCCATCGCGGGTCTGGCTATTATGATATTGCTGTTATGGCAAAAAAAAGCAATTAAACTCAGCGGTGCTAAAGATTACTTAATTGCTTTGTTGTTAGGGGCTGCTGTAGGTATACATTGGGTCACCTACTTTGCTGGTATGCAAATGGCTGGGATTGCGGTTGGCATGATTGCATTTTTTACTTACCCTGTGATCACCGTATTTATTGAACCATTCTTTAATGGTAGTAAGCCCAAAGTAAACGATTTGCTCAGCGCAAGTGTAGTAATAACAGGGATCTATTTACTGACACCAAATGCAGATATGGGTAATGATGTCACCTTAGGCGTGGTAACCGGTGTTATTTCAGCATTTTTTTTCGCGTTTAGAAATATTGTTCATAAGCGATACTTTAGCCACTACGGTGGGCCACAAACTATGTTTTATCAAACATTAGTGGCTAGCTTGTTATTATGTGCTTTTATTGAAGTACCAGTGATTAATATATCGAACCAAGATCTAGGGTTATTGCTCGTCGCTGGCGTAATTTTTACTGCAACTCCGCACTCTTTATTTGCGGCAAGTTTACAGTATTTATCAGCATCAACAGCGGGACTTATTTCTTGTTTACAGCCTTTATATGGCACATTTTTAGCTTTTTTGCTGTTGCATGAACAACCTTCACTACAGACCCTGCTTGGCGGTGCTTTAGTGATTAGTGCAGCATTTTACGAAACATGGTCAGTTACTCGGAAACACACATTATGATAAAAGTTTTTGCTCATCGGGGCGCCAGTGGCACTTATCCAGAAAATACCCAGAGTGCGATAACCGCAGCAGTCGAAATTGAAGTCGATGGTATTGAAGTCGATGTACAAAGCTGTTTGGATGATTACATGATCATCCATGATACTTGGCTAGATCGCACCACCAGCGGCCGCGGCAAAATAAATAAACTTACCCGAGAGCAAATTCAATGTTTTGATGCCGGCAATGGCGAATTTGTCCCAACCCTACAGCAAACTATTGATTGGACAGCCAATAAAGTGCTCTTAAACCTTGAGTTAAAACACACTTTCTCGTTGGATAAATTTGTTGAGCTGATTGAGTTAAATATCGTTAATAACAAACTATCTCAGGATATGCTGTTAGTCTCTTCATTTGATCATCATCAATTAATGTGGCTTAAACAGAAACTACCTTGGCTAAAAATTGGCGCGTTAACGGGCTCCATTCCTATCAACTATGCCGAATTTGCCCAGCGCTTACAGGCGTTTAGTATTCATGTTGATAAAAACTTTATTAACCATGAGTTTGTCGCGGATGCCAAACAACGCGGCTTACAAGTTTATGCGTACACGGTTGATAAACAAGAAGATATTGAGTTAATGCTGAGTTTTGGTGTCGACGGAATTTTTACTAATTATCCATGCAACACGAAAATGATTTTAAACTCACTGTAGTTATCAAAAATAGCTGCCGTTCATCCTATATTCTTGAATTAAAGTGAATTTGAACGATACTGAGTAAAACAATACAACAGCCGAGCGGGCAATTGATGAGTGGGTATATGCGTATTTATAATTTTATAGAACAAAGCTTCTTTTTTACTTTAACCCGAAAGATTGTTGGCAACCTTAGCTTTGTATTTATTTTCCAAGCTATTACTTTGATTTGGTTATATAAAAGTCTAACTACGCAAGACGCAGACACTAGCCTATTTTGGTTACTCACGGTGATTATTATTGCCGGCTTTGCCTTTACACTCTTTTACATGCGCTTTCTGATCGTGCGCCCAGTTACGGCAATGCGCGATACATTAATAAAAATTAACCGCCAAGATGCAAACTTAGCAGCTAAACTCCCCCACTTTACCTATGATGAATTTCGTGAGATCAGCCAACAGTACAATACCTTTACTGATCATCTAAGCCAATTGCTCGCTACCACTTACCAAAGTTCGCAGGCCAGCGCACAAAGTAATAATCAAGTGACTGAGTCAATGCAACATACGGCGCAGCTAAGCGAACAACAAATTGATTTTAGCCAAACAATAACCGCAGCCAGTAATCAAATAACTGATAGTCTGCAAAGTATCGTTACCAATACCGATGATGTTCATCAAGTAAACGCCGAGCATTTAAACTTTGTGACACACTCAGCACAAGAACTCACAAAACTAGTCACTCAAGTTAAATCGATTAGTCATGTATTGAGCAGTTTTTCAGAAACGATTTCTGGCTTAAAACAAAACAGCGAGAATATTCGTAGCATCCTGAAAATGGTTGAAGAGTTTTCAGATCAAACTAATTTGTTGGCGCTCAATGCTGCAATAGAAGCCGCTCGTGCGGGTGAAGCAGGTCGTGGTTTTGCGGTTGTAGCAGATGAAGTAAGAACTTTATCGGTTAAAGTAAGTGATGCAACTCGCCAGATCAGCGATTTCATCAACCAAATGGATTCTTTAGTAAATCAAACAAATAAAGAATCTGAGCAACTTGTCAGTTATTCGCATAATGCAGAAACAACTATTAGTAATACATCCCATGGATTTACCGATCGGCTTGTTGAATTTGAACACAATCAACAACAATTACAGCAAATTGTAAGCGCTGTGCACTTACTCGAACAGACACAAAATCAAACTCATCAATCAGTTGAACAAATCGTTGCGTTAGGCAGCCAAGCAAAAGCACAAATTGATGTAGCGCTAGGTGATTGTCAATTATCACAACAACTAAGTGAGCAAACTCTGCAGCAGTTAAAGCGTTTTGTCTAAGCGCAAGCGTTTTAACTGTGCTGTAAATATGTTAAATTGCGTCGTTATTTTTTCTTAATGATGTACCCATGTGAGTAGCTCAATATCCGATCACACGCAGTTAGCCCTTGATATAAAACAGTGGGGTAAAGAACTTGGCTTTGCTGAAGTTGGCATCACTGACATTGATCTAAGCAAACACGAAGCACAATTACAGCGCTGGCTTGATTTAGGCTATCACGGCGATATGGAATATATGGCCGCTCATGGTATGAAACGCGCTCGCCCTGCGGAGCTAGTCCCAGGTACTGTGCGGGTTATATCTGTAAAAATGAATTACCTGCCCCCTGATGCAAGCTTTGCTAAAACCCTCAAAAATACCGATAAAGCGTATATTAGTCGTTATGCGTTAGGGCGTGATTATCATAAACTGATGCGTAATCGATTAAAAAAATTAGGTCAAAAAATTGAGCTGCAAATCGCTCAATTAGGTTATCGGCCATTTGTTGATTCAGCACCAGTATTAGAACGTCAACTTGCTGAAAAAGCAGGTTTAGGCTGGCGTGGAAAACACAGCTTGCTAATCAATAAAGAAGCCGGTTCTTGGTTCTTTTTGGGTGAGTTATTTGTTGATATCCCTTTACCAATTGATAAGCCCAATGAGTTTGAGGGATGTGGAAAGTGCGTTGCCTGCATTACTTTATGCCCTACCGGCGCAATTGTAGAGCCTTACGTGGTGGATGCACGCAAGTGTATTTCTTATCTTACTATTGAGCTGCAAGGACCAATCCCTGAGCAATATCGCTCACTATTAGGTAATCGCGTTTACGGCTGTGATGATTGCCAATTAGTTTGCCCATGGAACCGCTACGGGCAAATTACCGATGAAGCCGACTTTCACCCACGAACACAACTAAAAGATAAAGATTTACTTGATTTATTTAGTTGGGATGAAGCCACCTTTTTAAAAAATACCGAAGGCAGTCCGATCCGTCGAATTGGTCATCAGCGCTGGCTACGAAATATTGCTGTAGGTTTAGGTAATGCGCAATTTAGCCAATCGATCGTTGACGCGCTCAGTGCCAGCTATGATCAATCAACCGAGTTGGTAAAAGAACATATAGAGTGGGCGCTTAAGCAACAACACTCAAAACAAGATAAGTTGCTAAGAAAAACCGCCCGTTTGATACGTATCGTAGAAAAGGGCTTACCAAGAGATGCGTAGCTTCACACCCCTTGATTATTTACTGTTACTTTTTCAATAAGATAGACAGGTCTTGCTCAATTTCATGAAAAGCTGCTTTCACCCCCTGTACAGACTCTTCACGGGCAACTGATTTTTGAATTGCTTGATCTACCTTCTGATAAATAAACACTTCTTGATCTTCGTCTAGCCCCATTGATGGGATCCGCTCTTCTAACTCTTCTTGTAAACGCTTGAACACCGCTTCATTACTCTGACGGTTTTCATTTAACAGCTCAATTAAGCCATGAAACTTGCTATTAACCATAGTAATTGCATCATTTAGCTTTGTTTGCTGCGACTGTAAAGCTTCACGGGTCATGATTGCGCGTAGCTGTTGCTCCGTGACACTGACAATAAAGCACACATGATCTCGGATCCGGCCATGCTTATCAGGATCGTGATCTGGCATATTTAAAATCAATAAACTAATTAATTCATAATTAACTAAGATACGATGGGAAAATTCATGTAGCCGCCCCTTATTTTTGAGCATATCAAACAATTCAATTACAATCGGCGAACACGTTCCATTTAGGGCAAAGTGGTCAGGAGCATCAATATTAGCTCTAAACTCAACATTACTTTGTAAATCAAACGATCTTAAACAATGAACTAAGGCTTCACCCAGCGCTTTAGTATTGTTAATCATACCAATGCTCTCAATATAATTAACTATTTGCCCCATTTCACTACTGTTAGCCATGGCATTAAATGCAGTGGATGTGGCTTCTTCAACTTGCTGTTCTAACGATTCTTTTTCAATCAGTACTTGGTTAAGAATTTTCAGTTTCGATTTAAGTTCGTCCTGTCCAAATGGCTTAACAATATAATCTTCTGCACCGACTGCATACCCTTCCATCCGCTCTTCGACAGTGCCTCTGGCTGATACGAACATCACGATAATATTTGCAGTTCTGGGATTGGCCTTTAGTTTTCTACATACTTCATAACCATTCATTTGTGGCATACTCACGTCGAGTAAGATTACTTGCGGCGCAAACTCTTCCACTGTGCTGAGGCACTCAGGACCACTGCTAACCATCTTTAATTCAAAATCAAGATCCAACAATATCTCTTCTATAATTTCTAAATTAAAAGGCTCGTCATCAACAGCTAATATTCTCGTTAAAGGCATAATTATCATCCATTTCATAATTCATATTAATAGTTTAGTCATAAAAAAAACTCTTACCAGTCAAGCTAAGTAATTTCTTCTTGAGTAGCAGAAATTTTTATTTCTAATGGCAGAGCTATACGAATCGTCGTGCCTCCTGAGCTGTTGTTATGAGCAGAAATAACACCTTTATGTAATGATACAAATTCACGACACAGAGCTAAGCCAAGCCCCGTTCCGCCAGCACCATTATTGGTTTTACTACTTTGTACAAATTTTGAGAACACATGTTCAAGCTCATCATCGGGGATCCCTATACCACTATCAATCACTTCAATAATTGCCTGCTCTTGCTGCTTAATTAAAACGACTTCAATACAGCTATGCGGATCACTAAACTTCAACGCATTGCCGAGGATATTGCGTAATAATTGATTTACTTGCTCTTCATCACAGTCAATTATAAGAGGCGGTTTTTGTGGTAAGTACTTCACTTCAATATCTTTTTCCATAGCAGTACCTGACACATCATCAATACTGGTTTTAATAATATTATTAAGATTGTGTGGGCGAGGATTAAAAGGGAATTTACCAACATCGAGTTTAGATAAGTCGAGTAAATTATTAAGTAATGAGAGCAGCCGCTCGCCACTACACTCAATACGAGATAAATATTTCTGTAGCTTTTCAACTGAAATATCACCTCTGCCGAGTTTATCTAAACCAAAGCGGGCAAAACTTAATATTGAATGCATTGGAGTGCGTAATTCATGGGACATGTTAGCAAGAAACTCTGATTTACTGTGATTTGCTGCCTCAGCGATATTTTTAGCGTCTTCAAGCTGTGATGTTCGGGCACGTACTTGCTCTTCAAGCATATCTTTTGCTTCGAGTAATAGCTCCTCTTTGAGCTTAAGGTGAGTAACGTTTTTAAAAATAACCGCAAGTGCAATATCACCATGATGATCTATCTCATTGAATGAACCAACTAATGGAATGGCATCTTCGCCCTCCATTGGCAGATACACGTCACAACTAAATTGACGATTTTTATTTAACGTCGCTATTTTTTCTTTGATTTGCTCAACAGACGTTGCATCCAATAAAGTAAATACTGAGCTGCTTTTCAGTGCTTTTGCCGATAATCGAAATAGTTTAGAGCAAGCATCGTTTGCTTCAATCACTTCACCATTGCGCTCAAATAACATAATCGCATCAGGTGTGTGCTTATAAATGACACGTAACAAGCTATCTTTTTCAATAAGTGCATCAACGGTATCTTGTAGGCGTTCAACTAACTCCGTGTTATGACGTTTTAATAACTCCGTTTGCCAAAGTTTATGCACCGATTGCAGTAACATATTTTCATTAATTGGTTTAACTAGTACGTCTTCCACCCCTTGGCGAATAGCTTCAATCATCGACACTTGATTTGGTTTTGAGGTAAATAGTAAACAACGACATTGCGGATATAATACTTTGAGGGCGGCAAATACTTCTAAACCAGATCCATCAGGCAAGCTAAAATCGCTCAATAGCAGATCAATTTCATGTCCTTGTGTTTGGCTAATCGCAGAGCTAATGCTATTAGCTGTAATCGTTTTAATATGAGCACCTAATAGACTATTTGCTATTTTTTCAAGCCGCTGCGGAATATGGTCAACCAACAATACCGTTGGTAATACTAAAACACTATCGGAGCCAAGCTCTAACACACTCTCTAATAAGGTGCTGATCTCTTTATTCGCGAAGAAGGGATAAATCACCAGAGCATTTGGCGCCAGTCGATTAAGCTCACTAAATAAAGATAGTTGTTCGCTGTTTTCAACTTTAGGTGCAAGCAGTAAAAAGCGCTCTTGACTGACCTGTGTTACTAAAAAACTTGCGGTAGCCACTGGAACACCATGTGCAATAGTCACTAAATCATAAGAACTAAACGCAGTACATTCCTGTAGCATTGAAAAGTGGATCAATTCAACTTCACAGCCAATCAATTCAAGCAATACTTTTATCCGCATCGCTAAAATACTATTGCTATCAACGATCAATATTTTCCGCACAGCTTTGACTCCGCTTTTCATCAACTTAACATGATAAAAGCGTAGTCTAAGTTTTCTGCATTAACACCATCTAAAGGATTATTTTTAGTCGTATATCTACCCTAAATGCTTACCTAAGATAGTTAAGCTGTAGTGATTGTCGTCCATAATAGCCACATTAGGTAACTTTCCCCATTGTTGATAACCAAAGCGCTCGAACAATTTAATACTCGGTATATTATGACTAAATATAAATGCTAGTAGCACTTTAATATTTAATGGCTTAGCTTGCTCTTGGGCAAAAGTAAGTAAGCGTTTGCCAAGCCCTTGGCCTTGTGCAAATGCGGTAATATAGATACTGATTTCTACCGTTCCATCATAGGCTGGACGACCATAAAAAGATTTATAACTAAGCCAAGCTATCACCTTCGAGTCTTGCTCATAAACGTAAATAGGGCGCTGCTCGGTATGGCTATTAAACCAACTTTGCTTGTCTGCTATGCTTACTTGTTCAGTGTCGGCTGTAACCATTCTACTTGCTATTGTTTCATTATAAATTGCAACTATGGCGGCTAAATCATTACTATTTGCTAATCGTATTGTCATTTTGTTTTTAGCGGTTGTTGATCACTTCATTGCATAGTAACGTATGAGTTAAAGTCACACTACTGCAAAATAAACGGTAGACTGCCATCCAGGGTGATCAGCCACAACAAGTTAAGGAATCGGTATGTTTAAAAAATTATTATTATGCTGCGCAATACTCAGTTGTAGTGTTTATGCACAGCCAGAGCAAACAAGCCAACAGCAGGTTGAGGATACGTCATGTGATGATTTCACTAATGTTACTATGCGCAAACTTCGCTCCAAAGAGAGTATTAATTTATGTCAATTCAAGAATAAACCCTTATTGATCGTCAACACGGCAAGCAACTGCGGTTTTACGCCACAGTTTGAAGGTCTTGAAGCGCTATATCAAAAATACCAAGATCAAGGTTTAGTGATACTGGGATTTCCTTCTGATGATTTTTTCCAAGAAGAAGATGACGAAAAAGCCACCGCTAAAGTCTGTTTTGTAAATTACGGTGTGACCTTCCCGATGTTTGCCACCAGCGAAGTCAGAGGTAGTGATGCCAATGCTATATTTAAGCATTTAAATGCCCAAACGAGTTCGCCAAATTGGAACTTTTATAAATACCTTGTATCTGCAGATCGCAAACAGGTTGAACGTTTTAATAGCAAAACCAAGCCAGATTCAGACAAGTTAGTTAAAGCAATAGAACAAGCAATTTCAGATATTTAATTTTATACTGGTACAAGTAGTTATTATTGAACTAGAATAACGTAAGATTTGATTGAAAAAACACCACCTTGAAACGGGAGATTTTATGACAGTGGCAAGTGCAAGACACATATTAGTAGACAGCGAAGCGCAGTGCTTAGATTTAAAAACCAAGATTGAACAAGGCGAAGATTTTGCTGAGTTAGCTAAGGCACATTCAAACTGCCCTTCAGGTCAGGATGGCGGTGCATTAGGTGAGTTTGGTCCTGGTATGATGGTTCCTGAATTTGATAAAGTGGTTTTTTCAGCACCGATTAATCAAGTACAAGGTCCTGTGCAAACTCAGTTTGGCTACCACTTACTTGAAGTGACTAGTCGTACAGAATAACGTTGGTTTTATTACTAACCTAAAAGAAAGCCGCCTCTGCGGCTTTCTTTTTATCCTAAGGAAAGCACATGCAACTATTAGGCTCAACAACTTCGCCATTTGTACGCCGCATTCGTATTTGGGCACTGTTAAATCAATGCAGTCTTGAGTTTATCAACTTAGATATTTTTTCAGACACTGATCGTCAGCTAATGATACAAAATAATCCAGCCCGAAAAATTCCAGTACTAATCACTAAGCAGCAAACCTTGGCTGATTCAAATAACATCATCCGCTTTTTGCTCGAACAACACAGTCAAACTCGTCTGAATTGGCAACAAGAGCACCTACTAACAATCATTAATGCATGCAATGATTCGCTGGTTGAGCTATTACTTTGTCAGCGTTCAGGATTCGATACGCAAGATGATAAATTATTTTTTAATCTACAAAATGAACGCATTGCTGAAACATTAAGCTATTTAAATAACCATTTTGCAGATGCAGGATTTAAAAGCTGTGAATACCTGTGCATCAGTTTATACTGCTTACTTGATTGGATTTGCTTCCGCGAGTTAACGGATCTAACGGCACATACCGAGTTAATGAAGTTCTATTATTCATTTGCTCAGCAACAGGCAGTGCAGCAAACCGATCCACGTAATTAACATTTAAGGGTAAACACATGAGTGATATCGAAATTGAATCAGAACTAGTTAGTTTTGTTGAAAAAGTACGTCAAAGTGAACAAATCTGGGCGCTAGGTGCTGAAGATGGCGGTTTTGTGGTTTGTGACTCTAACCAATTTGAAAACACCGATGTACTACTATTGTGGGAAAGTGAAGCAACAGCAAAAGCCCAGTGTAAAGAAGAATGGGCCGATTACAGCCCACTGCAAATCACCTTGGATGAATTTTTAGATGACTGGGTTGAAGATCTAAAAGAAGATGACGCACTGGTTGGCCTAAACTGGAATGACGACCAAGTATGTGTTGAAATCGAGCCGGTTGGATTAGCACGCGCACTAAGCGAATAAGCATTATTTAACATTGCTTTACTGCGCTGGTTTATTTGCTATAAACTAGCGCAAATCTTTACTTTCAGGGTATTACGTTGAAGTCCCATCTTGGTCGCCGCCCTTTTTCCGCTATGGAATTACATACGCTTTACCATGGCTATATATATGGTGATCAACGCTTACCTCGCGAACAGCCGAAACACTGGCATTTTTGGCTCCCTTTAATCGCTTATTACAGTGGAGCTTACAGTGATGAAATTGGCCATTTACAACTGTGCGATATTGTTGAACATCAACAGATCCTTTGTTTTCATTTCCATACCCACGGTAAAATAAAAGCCCGTATTGTGCCTATCCATCAAGCACTTTTTGATGCTGGCTTAAACGAGTATATCGCAGCAGTTAAACAACAAGGACACAGTCGCCTATTGTTTGACTTACCATCTAAATCAGGTCGCTATAGCGAGAAAGTTCGCATTTGGTTCTCTGGTGAAGGAGAGCGTGCCGGCTACTTACAAAAGTGTGATATTCCCAATATCGATCAACTTGGTATGAAAACCGCTGTCAGCAGTCTCAGGCTCAATTTTGAGCAGCAAATCCGCATTTATGCAATTCAAGCAGGCAATAAAGATGCTTTTAATTATCTGCTTGGCTTTAATGAATATGAATTGACTGAATTTAGCGATGTAACCACCCTTAATCAGATCTGCCAACAAATACGCGTGATCAACCAGCACATTGATTGGCACCGCTTTAATCAGCGCCACACCATTTGACAAACTTTGTTACCAACTAGCTCATTACTCACTGCTTAAAAACTGTTAGGATAACTGTGCACAAAACTCTAACAAGAAAATATCAGGGATATCTATGTTTATTAAAAGCCTACTCACACTCAGTGTGGCCGTTGCAGTAAGTTCAGCTCATGCTAATGAGTTTGTCCTAGAAAAGCTCGCAAAACCAAGTTCTCAACACGTATCTTTAACGCTTGATCCAGCTCAAGAAACCTTTAGCGGCATGACCGAAATCGCCCTTGAAGTACTTAAGCCAACTAACTATATCGAGCTTAATGGTGTTGCTTACGCAACGCAAATGGCCAAACTGCTTGGGGCAGAAAACTGTGACTTAAGTGCTGAAATGCTAAAAACAGGTAAAGTAAAATTTAGCTGCGATGAGCAAATTCAACCAGGTAAATACACGCTTAAAGTCGACTTCACTGCCCCCTATAATCGCCAAAGTGTTGGCCTGTATAAAACCTTAGATCAGGGTGTGCCGTATTTATTTACCCAATTTGAAATGAGCGATGCCCGCCGCGCATTCCCTGTATTTGATGAACCAAGTTATAAAATTCCATTCCAATTAACGATTACAGCACCTAGCTCTCAAAAAGTGTATGCCAATACACCTGAGTTAAAAACGACCGTTAATGGCGATATGACCACTCACTTTTTTGATAAAACACCGCCAATTCCTTCATACTTAGTGGCTATGGCTGTCGGTCCATTTGAGGAGCGTGAAGTCAAAGGCATGCCAATTCCAGGCCGTGTGATCACGCCACAAGGTAAAATTCACTTAGGTGAATATGCCGAGCAAGCAATGCCAAAAGTATTGGCCGCGCTTGAAGGCTACTTTGGTATTCCTTATGTTTATAAAAAACTAGATTCAGTCGCTGTTCCTGAGTTTCCATTCGGTGCCATGGAAAACGCAGGCTTAGTTACCTACCGTGAAGATATTTTGCTGCTTGATTTGGCTACAGCGACTCGCAATAAAAAACAACGTAATGTATCTATCATCGCTCATGAACTTGCTCACCAGTGGTACGGTAACTTAGTAACCATGAAATGGTGGAATGACTTATGGCTAAATGAAGCGTTTGCAAGCTGGATGGCTGCTAAAATCACAGCCCAGCTTAACCCTGAATTTGAATCACATTTAGACCTGCCGCAAAATAACGTTATGGCGTTAGATGCTCGTTTAAGTACTAAGCCAATTCGTAAACCAATCAAAACCGAAGCCGATATTATGGACGGCCTAGGCTTAGCTTATAGCAAAGGCAGCTCGGTATTAGCTATGGTTGAAAACTGGATTGGCGAAGAGGCTTTCCAGCAGGGTATTCGCGCTTATTTAAAAGAGTTCTCGTATAAAAACGCCGAAGCAGCCGACTTATGGCAAGCCCTTGGTAAAGCATCAAATAAAGATGTGGCAGCGGTTTTAAAATCGTTTATCGAACAATCTTCATTCCCACTGATCAAAGTAACTCAGCAAGGTAAAACGATTACCATTAATCAAAGCCGCTTTACTAACGCGGGCGTTGATGCTCCTGCACAACTTTGGAATGTGCCAGTTGCAATAAAATACGGTGCTGGCGATAAAGTTAAAACTGCCAATGTATTACTAACTAAAGCCAATCAAACTGTTGAACTTGAATTTGAACCTGAGTGGATTTATCCAGATCAAGGCGCTTTAGGTTATTACCGCTGGGTGATGGATGACAAACAATTTGCTGCATTGATTGATAACGCCGCACAGTCATTGACAGTACGAGAACGTTTAGCGTTATTATCTGCCGCTGATGCATTACTAGATGCTGGTGTTATTTCTGCTGCACATTTAATGCAAACACTAGAAGTTTTTGTAAGCGACAAACACCCACGCGTTGCTAATACCGCTTTGGGTTATTTAGCCGCACAAAAGCGTACCTTTGAAGATGAAAGCAACCAAGACCTGTGGCCTGAATTTATTCGTAAAAGCATCATGCCTGCAGCTAAACAGTATGGTTTAACTGCAAAAGTAAATGAAGATGCTGCAATCTCGCAATTACGTACTCAAGTAGTTGCACGTTTAGGTTTTGATGGTGAAGATCAAAGTGTGATCAATACCGCCAAGGCACAAGCCCGTGTTTACTTAAATAACCCAGAAAAAGTTGATCCGTACCTTGCGTCAATCTACTTAAACTTAGCTGCATTCCATGGTGATAAAAACCTACTCGATGCGTATATAAATACCTTTAAAACTACCAAAGATCCGCAAGTGCGTACAAAAATGCTAGCGGCTATGAGTTACTTTGGCACGCCAGAGCTACAAACTAAGGTATTAAATTACAGCTTAACTGACGATGTCACTGCATCTGACATGCGTACGATTATGTCAGGACAGGCTTACACGAAAGTCCGTGAAGCTTTGTTTATTGAATGGATATACGCGAATTACGATAAGGTAGTTGCAAACTTGCCACCTTTCTTCGTACCTAACCTGCCTAACTTTACCACCTCAGGTTGTAGCGCCAGCAGCTTAGCAAAAACGCAAACTTTCTTTATGAGCAAAATTGCTGATGAGCCAGGTTATGCCCGTACCTTAAGCAAGCTTGAAGAAAGCGTAAATAATTGTATTGCACTCAAAGAACGTGAACTAGCTTCAGTTAATAGTTTCTTAAAACGTTAATTTGTACGGCAAGCCATTGGCTTGCCGTTTTTTATCAACAGCGTTATTTATCCATTGATAATTTTTACTAGCTGAGAAATAAACTCTTTTGCTCCTTCAACGCTGGTCATTTTAAAACCAATTCCATAATGGATTGGATTCGTGCTTTTAAAAATACGCGTTGGAAACCGTGTCATTTCACTACTATGAAAAAAACCGCTAATGCGGTTAACGCCTGCTATTTTATTAAAATCATCACTAAAGACTTCCAGTGCAGGACGAAGCACAAGCTTAGCTTGGCCACCTTCTATATGCAGATAAATTGCTTCTTTGGACTTAGGTAACATATATTCAGTGATATTCTTAATTCTAAAATTACTACGGCACTCTAATGCAATAAGTTGCTCGTTGATTTGCTCTGGACTAGCTGACATGGATATCCTTGATTTTCATTAAGCTCTTAGCTGTAAACTACAGCACAGCCAAGAACCTGCAAAGTTTTATATTATAGTTATTTAACGCATACAAAAGCGAGTTGATCATTTAAGTAGCTAATACGGGTAATATTGGTGTCACAGAAAGGCGTTAAATCAAGCCATAGAGAGACCTGTTCAGGGCTATTTAGCTGGCGCTGGTAAACACGATTATCGACCGCATAAATGACCGTATTAGCGTCTTTAAATGCGTAATCTTGTACCGTCTGCGGTAAACGAAAGAGGTCAGTGACGGTATTTTCTTGCGGATCATAACTTGCTAACCAGTGCTGCTGCGCTTTGCTATAACTAAATGTATAGGCAGCTAATGCATGGTTAAATGTCAACGTACGGCCAATATGCTCAGCAACCACTTTTGGCTTCGCTGCAGCAACCTGAGTATATTGTAAAGTATGTGGTTCGCCTAAAATAAACATCACCATATCATCTTTGGCGCCCCAGGCATGATAACCAACTGGCTCTATCCACTCAAAAATACGACTTGGTTTAACATTATCGTCAAACGGATATTGCCATAACTTTTGCTTACCATCCGCCTCGACTACGATAGCTGACAGTGCCTTACCATTAGGTGTTAAAGTCGGCGAGTATTCACTCACAGCAGTATTTGTTAAATTAGTTACTTGCTTATTGGTAAAATCATAAAAAGCTAGATCTGTTTGACTTTGCCCTTCACTTTGCACTTCTTGGGTAAAATAAATACCACCTTTGGTAAGTAAAGGCTGATTATTATAAACATCATTATTAGTGATACGGCTTACTTGTAACCCATATTCTGTGTTAAGTTTAGCAAGTAAAATTTCGCTTTTTGGCATCGCAGCTAAAACGCTATTAGGGGTAACTGCAAGGGTGGCAACAAAACTTAGCCAAGGTAAAGTCAATTTCATATCATTCTCTAATTATTTTTATCGCCCTTATAATAGCGCTATTTTATAGTTATTCCCAAGTCTGTTATTGATATGTCACTTGACCTACCCCCTTACTACGCCTTATAACTACAGAGCTACTTAAAACGAGAAAAATTATGTCAGCTAAACATCCTATTATTGCGATCACTGGTTCATCTGGTGCGGGTACTACCACCACGACAAGTGCTATTAAGCATATATTTCGTAGTCTTAATATTGAGGCCGCATTTATAGAGGGCGACAGTTTTCATCGCTATACTCGTCCTGAGATGGATAAAAAAGTTCGCGAAGCGCAGCAAGAAGGTAAACACATTAGTTACTTTGGTCGTGAAGCTAATGACTTTGCAGCCCTAGAAGGTTTGTTCAGCACCTATGGCGATACTGGAGCAGGTAAATTACGTCGTTATTTGCATACCTTTGACGAAGCCGTGCCATACAATCAACTACCAGGTACCTTTACTCCGTGGCAAGAACTGGAAAGTAGCACCGATATTTTATTCTACGAAGGACTGCATGGCGGTGTTGTCGATGAAGATCATGATGTAGCTAAGCATGTTGATTTACTAATTGGTATGGTGCCTATCATTAACCTTGAGTGGATCCAAAAGTTAATCCGCGACACCTCTGAACGTGGTCACTCTCGCGAAGCTGTTATGGGCTCAATTGTCCGCAGTATGGATGATTACATTAATCACATTACGCCACAGTTCTCACGTACTCACATAAACTTTCAGCGCGTGCCAACCGTTGACACCTCAAACCCATTTAGCGCAAAAGATATTCCGTCCCTTGATGAAAGCTTTGTAGTTATTCGTTTTCGTGGCATAGATGACGTCGATTTTCCGTATTACCTACGTATGATAGAAGGCAGCTTTATGTCGAGGATCAACACCTTAGTGGTCCCTGGTGGAAAAATGGGACTCGCTATGGAGTTAGTATTAACCCCACTTATCAAAGATATTATCCTTAAAAAGCGTGCGCTTGCCGAATTAGCCCCCGTTGATTTGCCTATTTAAGAAATACGCTTGCTGAAATATATAGCTTATGTAAACTGCTGACTTCATCATAAAAGGAGATATCAGCATGACAGAGCCATTACGCATTCTCGTCGGTTCCAAAAATCCGGTAAAAATAAATGCTGCCCGCAGTATTTTCTCTCTCTATTACCCTAATATGACGATTGATTGTCAAGGAGCTGATGCACCTTCACAAGTACCTGATCAGCCAATAGGTGAAGATGAAACACGAATAGGCGCACAAAATCGTGTCTTGTATTGCCAACAGCATTACCAAGCTGATTTTTATGTTGCAATGGAAGGTGGTGCTGAGCAATTTAGCTACGGCCCCGCTACCTTTGCATTTGTAGTCGTTGCTGATAACCAACAACGTGCTATCGGTCGTAGTAGTAACCTTCCTTTACCCCCAAGCCTGTATAATGCGTTATTGCAAGGCAAAGAACTTGGCGATGTAATGGATAACGCATTTAATACTACCAATATCAAACAGCAAGGCGGTGCTATTGGTTTATTAACTAATCATCATGCCACCCGAGAAAGTACCTATACGCAAGCGCTGACACTCGCTATGGCGCCTTTTCTTCATCCCGCGCTTTACTCTAAGGAAGTTTAATGAAGTACACCCATGTTTTATTTGATGCCGACGAAACCTTATTTAGCTTTAATGCCTATGCAGGCTTAAAAAGAATGTTTGCAGTTTATGGCGTAGATTTTAATGACGCTGATTACAGTCATTATCAAGCAACAAATAAACCGTTGTGGCTTGAGTATCAAAACAATACTATTTCCGCTACTCACCTACAAGTCACTCGATTTAGTGAGTGGGCTAATAAGCTCAATGTTCCAGCTCAACAGCTTAATGATGATTTTTTAACTGCCATGGCTGAGATCTGCGAACCATTACCTGGCGCTATTGAACTGCTAAATAAACTAAAACCGCATGCTAAATTAGGCATTATCACTAATGGTTTTACCCAGCTACAAGCACGTCGCTTAGAGCATACCGGATTAAAAGAGATGTTTGATTGTTTAGTTATCTCTGAGCAAGTGGGAATTGCAAAACCAGCCGCAGAAATTTTTTATCACACTTTTGAACTGTTAGGTAATCCACCAAAAGAACAGATCTTGATGGTCGGTGATACCGCAAGCAGTGATATCTTAGGTGGCCAAAATGCCGGGATTGATACCTGCTGGCTACAGCACCCCAACACAGTTCTGCCAGAAGGCATTGAACCAACATACCAAGTGACTGAGCTGGTACAGTTACAACAGTTGTTAGGATTGTAAAAAGGTTTAATACCAATCGACTTAAATATTTAACCATTCTAGCGAGCTAAATAAAGCGCTAACTGCGTTATAATTTTTAAGTAGAACAAAAATTTACGCCTTGTTATCACTCCATTTATCTGTCGCTATAAATGGTCAGTAACTTAACACGATTGGTATAACATTAAAAAACTAAACCGCAATATTTAAACAAAAAAAATGACGCTAGATAGCGTCATTTTTTATAACTGTTTTAAGCGTTTGCGATTAAGCTGTGGCTACTTCTAAACCTGGTGCTGGCATGTATACTGGGGTATCAAATGTTGCCCATTCCCATGCTGACTCAGTCGCCATAATTTTACGAAGTAACTTATTGTTCAGGTCATGGCCTGATTTATAAGCTGTAATTTTTCCTAAAATGTTGTGGCCTGTCATAAACATGTCACCAACACAGTCTAGAATCTTATGCTTAACAAACTCATCGCTATAACGCAGACCGTTAGGATTAAGTACTTTAAACTCATCCAATACCACGGCGTTATCCATGCTGCCACCTAAAGCTAGGTTATTAGCATGCATATATTCAATGTCTTTCATAAAGCCAAAAGTACGTGCACGGCTGATTTCTTCTGTAAAGCTTTGCGTAGTAATATCTAAACCGATACGTTGGCGGCTTTCATTGATTGCCGGATGATCGAAAGCAATTTCAAAGTCGATATGAAAACCATCATATGGTTCAATCTCGGCCCATTTATCACCTTCTTCAATACGTACTTTTTCTTTAATACGAATAAAGCGCTTAGCCGCATTCTGCTCTGCAATGCCGCCTTTTTGTAACAAATAAATGAATGGTAATGCACTACCATCCATTATTGGTACTTCTGAGCTATCTAATTCAACGATCAAATTATCGATACCCATTGCCGCTACCGCAGCAATAAGGTGCTCAGTCGTAGATAAGCGAACGCCATCTTTGTTAGTTAAACAGGTACATAATTGCGTATCGCCAACGGCTTCAGGTGTTGTTTCAAAATCAACAACCGGATCAAGGTCGACACGACGAAATACTATCCCAGTATTTGCGCTCGCAGGTCGGAGAGTAATAGTGACCTTCTCACCTTTGTGAAGTCCAATTCCTATGGCTTTGACTATCTCTGCAATGGTACGCTGTTTAATCATAGCTTCGCTCACTTATAGTTACAGTTAGACCGCCGATTATATCACATATACGACCAGCTGCCAAATTCGTTCGCTTTTTAAACAAAAACAATTACCTTTTTGCTTAATCTGCTTGTTTTCTTAAAAATGCAGGGATGTCGAAATAATCGCCACCTTCTGATTTATCAGACTTTTTACCGCTATCATTAGTTTTAGATAAACCACTATTGCTTTGCGTTGTCTTGCTCGATTCATGCTTTTCAATCGCTGGAGCAGCAGTCATTTCATCGCCACTACCTTGGCTTGCAAAGCTTGGTACATACATACTGCTAGTTTGGTTTGTTGAACTGCTAACATCAGAACCTGACGCTTTTTTAAAGCCGTTATCGACAATACCAAACTGTGGACGACGATCGCCGCCTAAACCTGTAGCGACTACAGTTACACGTAGTTCATCAGTCATTTCAGGGTCAATAACCGCACCAACCACCACAGTCGCATTTTCAGATGCTAATGCTTTAACGTGATTACCAACAATTTCAAACTCTTCAATTGCGATATCCATACCTGCAGTGATGTTAACTAGGATGCCTTTCGCGCCAGTTAAATCAACGTCTTCAAGTAGTGGGCTTGAGATTGCAGCCTCTGCAGCTTCTTGCGCACGATCAGGACCCGATGCAGACGCTGTGCCCATCATCGCAGTACCCATGGCTGACATTACTGTACGTACGTCGGCGAAATCCACGTTAATCAAACCAGAACGAGTAATTAGTTCCGCAATACCTTGCACGGCACCAAATAATACATCATTTGCTTTAGCGAATGCGTCTAACAGTGTAGTCCCTTTACCTAAAACTTTAAGCAATTTATTGTTAGGAATTGTAATAAGTGAATCTACAATTTCTGACAATTCGTTAATACCTTGTTCAGCCGCTGCTGCGCGCTTTTTACCTTCAAAGTCAAACGGACGTGTCACTACAGCAACCGTTAAAATACCTAACTCTTTAGCAATTTTGGCAACCACAGGCGCAGCACCTGTGCCAGTACCACCGCCCATACCCGCTGCGATAAATACCATATCAGCACCTTCAAGGCTGGCACGAATAGTATCGGCGTCTTCTTCTGCTGATTTACGACCTACATCAGGGTTTGCACCCGCACCTAGCCCAGACGTGATCTGAGTACCTAGTTGCACAGTAATATCTGCTGATGAGTTACGTAATGCCTGAGCATCCGTATTAGCGGCAATAAAACGCACGCCTTCAATTTGTTGCTTAACCATGTGCTCAACAGCGTTACCGCCGCCGCCGCCCACGCCTATTACTTTTATAACAGCTTCTTCGCTGTGTTGTTCCATTATATCAAACATGTTTACTCTCCGACTTGAGTATTAAAACTCGCCTTGAAACCACTTCGTTATGCGGTTCCACCAATTATTATCGCCTTCAGGTTTCGATTTTTGTGCATTCATCGATTGCATTGTGCGGCCATATTGTAATAAGCCAACCGCCGTTGCATATGAAGGGTCATCTACATAATCTGTCAAACCAACTATCCCTATAGGTTTGCCTATTCTCACTGGCATCTGGAAAATGTCTTCAGCCACTTCCATCGCGCCAGCCATTTTAGCACTACCGCCAGTAATGACGAGTCCTGCTGCAATTTGGTCTGCTAATCCTGAACGATGTATTTCTTCCATCGCTAATTCAAATAATTCTCTAAAACGTGGCTCAACCACCTCAGATAAGGTATGACGCGACATTAACCGCGCTGGTCGCCCGCCGACACTAGGCACTTCAATAGTTTCTTCGCTGCTGGCCATTTGGCTACTTGCACAGGCATATTGTACCTTGAGTGATTCAGCATGGGATATCGGTGTACGAAATATTTTTGCAATATCGCCAGTAACTTGGTTGCCCGCTACAGGAATAACTGCAGAGTGGCGCAACGCACCATTGATATAAATAGTGATATCCATCGTACCGCCACCGATATCAAGTACCGCAACACCGAGCTCTTTTTCGTCATCGGTTAATACCGAATAACACGACGCTAATGCGGTGAAAATCAGTTGGTCAACTTCAAGACCACAACGCTCAACACATTTTTCAATATTTTTCGCCATATCGTTTGAGCAAGTTATGATGTGAGCACGGGCTTCCATTCGTACACCACTCATACCACGCGGGTTTTTAATCCCTTCTTGCATATCGATACTATATTCTTGCGGCAGTGCATGCAGCATTTTACGTTCGGCTGAAATAGGCACAGAGCGCGCAATATGAATAACATTTTCAATGTCTTCATCAGTCACTTCAGTATTATTAATTGCCACAACACCACTTTCGTTTTGGCACTGAATATGTTTACCTGAGATCCCCAAATACACGGAGCTAATACGGCAATCAGCCATAAGTTCAGCTTCATCGATTGCACGACGAATAGACTCCGACACCAAGTTAAGGTCGTTTACGCCGCCTTTATCCATACCATGGGACACTTGGCTGCCAACCCCAACAATGCTGAGTTTGTTATCTGCGGTGATTTCACCAACCGTGGCCACCACTTTTGAGGTGCCAACGTCTAATCCAATCACTAGGTTTCTTTCTGCTGACTTAGTCATGCCTTACTCTTATTTTGTAATTGCGCTTCTTCCAGGAGCTTCCAGCTCACCGCAAGGCCGGTATCATACCGTAAATCCACTACATCTACTTGTGCATCTGCACGTTTTTCCATCCGCGGGTAAACATCTATAAACCGTTGTACCCGTTTAGCTTTTTCTTTACGCCCTAATTTAAGGCGAATACCGTTATCGAGCCATAACTGCCATGAAAATCGCTCTGACAATGCCAGGCTGGTTAACTTTAAATTATTAACCTTAAGCATTTCATCAAACTGCTTGAAAGCTCCCCATGCTTCAAATTCACTGCCCTCAGGGCCATAAAGTTGTGGCAGCTCGTCACTGAGCTTCGCACTGCTAGCTTGAAACACTTCACCGCTTTGGTTAAGTAATAAATCACTGTTCCACACTGCGACAGCCTGATGCTCTACCACATACACTTGTAATGTATCTGGCCACTGCTTACGTACCGATGCAGTAGCCACCCAAGGTAAGTCTTGCACTAAACGTTGTATGTTTTTCACGTCTAAATCAAAAAAACTCGATAAGTCGGCTTTTTTAATCGCGCTAATAATCGCTTTTTCATCTGTGTATTGAGGTTTCCCCAACACCGCTAAATGCTTTATTTGCGCATCTTTATTTTCTACCAACCACTGTCTAACGCCGCTGGTGATTTGCACCAAACTGAAAACCACGATTAAAAAAAAGCTCACACCTAAAATTAGCGACCAATTTAGTTGCTGTTTTAATTGTTGCGCTTTTTCCAAAAAGGGATGCATATTAAAGCGTTTGCTCCAAAATGCGAACAACTAATTGCTCAAAGCTTGCACCATTTGCTTTAGCAGCCATTGGCACTAACGATTTTTCAGTCATTCCTGGTACTGTGTTTACTTCTAACAAATAAAAGTTACCGTCTGCATCTTGCATTGCATCAACACGGCCCCAACCACTGGCACCCACTAGCTCAAATGCCGCTAAAGCCATTGCTTGTAAATGCGTGGTATCGCTAGCTGATAAGTCTGCTGGGCAATGATATTGCGTGGTATTTGACTGATACTTTGCTTGGTAATCATAAAAACCATTTGGGGTGGTCATTTCAATTACTGGCTGTACCTCATCGCCTAGTACAGTGATTGTAAATTCGCGCCCTGTTATCCACTGCTCAACCAGTACTTGGCTGTCAAACTTAAACGCTTCGGCTAAAGCAGCTTCAAGCTCTTGCGCATTATTTGCTTGCGCCATACCAATGCTAGAACCTTCGTGCGACGGTTTTACCATCACTTTTTTCAGTTCATTCATTATCGCTGTCGCATCAAAACCACGTTTGCTATCCACCACCGCATAAGGCGCAGTGCTCAAGCCCGCAGATTTAAATAAATGCTTACAACGTATTTTATCCATCGCCAATGCTGAGCCTAATACGTTACTGCCAGTGTATGGCAACCCCATAAACTCAAGTGCACCTTGAATAGTACCGTCTTCACCACCGCGACCATGCAGGGCGATAAATACTCGTTCAATGCCGAGTTCTTTTAATTGCCATAACGGTTGCTCTTTTGGATCAAAGCCAATGGCATCAACGCCCGCATTTTGTAATGCGTTCAATACCGCTTGGCCTGATTTTAGTGATACTTCGCGCTCAGCTGAGTGTCCACCAAACAACACTGCCACTTTGCCAAACTGTGTGTTTAATTGCGTCATACCTTTACCTGCTTAAGTTGCTCAATCGACAGCGATGTCGCCGCGAGTGTTTTTACTAATTGACCAATATTACCAGCACCTTGGGTTATAACTAAATCATTATCTTGTAACGTATCAGCTAATACTCCAGCTAGTTCAGAGCTACTTGCAACATGCAGTGGTTCTTTACCGCGTTGACGTAAGCTGCGACATAAACTTTTACTGTCTGCGCCAATAATTGGCTCTTCACCAGCGCCGTATACATCAAGCAATAATAACTGATCAACATCGGCTAACACTTTTACAAAGTCTTCATATAAATCACGAGTACGAGTAAAGCGATGTGGTTGATAAATCATTACTAAGCGTTTATCAGGCCAGCCTTGGCGAATTGCCGCTATAGTCGCTGCAACTTCTGAAGGGTGATGACCATAATCATCCACCAGCATTACTTTGCCACGTTCGTTTTCAAAATCGCCATAATGCTGAAAACGACGTCCGATACCTTCAAACTGTTGCAATGCTTCTAAAATCGCGTGATCAGCTATTTGTTGATCTTTTGCAACAGCAATCGCTGCAGTGGCGTTCAATGCATTATGTTTACCTGGCATATTTAAATGCACAGTTAATTCATCACCTTGCTTAGTGCGCACTTTAAACTGACTGGTATTTGCCGTTTGGCTAAAATCAGTCATGCGGTAATCGGCGTCGCTTGATTCACCATAAGTGATCACAGGACGGCCAAATCGCGGAATAAGCTCAGCTGCCACTTCTGAATCGATACACACCACAGCAAGGCCATAAAAAGGCAGGTTATGAATGAAGTCCACATAAGTATCTTTCATTTTTTCTAAGCTACCGCCGTAGGTATCCATGTGATCTTCTTCAATATTAGTGATCACCGATACCATAGGTTGCAAATGCAAGAATGACGCATCACTCTCATCAGCTTCAGCAATTAAAAAATCACTTTTACCGACTTTTGCGTTACTACCCGCACTATTAAGTAAACCACCAATAATAAAGGTTGGATCCAGCCCAGCTTGAGCATAAATACTCGCGATCAAACTAGTGGTGGTGGTTTTACCATGAGTACCAGCGATAGCAATACCGTGGCGAAAGCGCATTAGCTCGGCCAACATTTCTGCACGGCGCACAACCGGAATACGTGCCGCCTTAGCAGCAATAATCTCAGGATTAGCTTCATCAATTGCACTTGAAACCACCACTACATTGGCATCTTTAACATTACTTTGATGATGGCCAATAAACACTTCAGCGCCAGCTTGGATCAAACGTTCGGTCATTGCACTATGGGCAATATCAGAGCCAGTAATACGATATCCTTCAAATGCGAGTACTTCGGCAATACCGCCCATTCCTGCGCCACCAATACCAATAAAGTGGATAGTGCTAATTCGGCGCATTGCCGGGCGAGTGCTCTTGTGTGTTGACATTTGTTTCACTTAATTATCTCTTTTTTCTGTTACTTGCAGCGCTGACAAGGGGACACCTGCGGCATCCATACAATGCCATGCGACATTGGCAGTAGCTTCTAGTGTCGCCAATTGCTTAGCATTGCTTGCAAGTTCACTGATTAATGCTGGTTTGGCTAAATACGGGCGTAATAGTTCAACAATACTGTGTTGATTGAACTGCCCCTGTGGCATTAATAATGCCGCATTGCCATCAACTAAAAATTTTGCATTCGCAGTTTGATGATCGTCAACCGCATGCGGAAACGGCACAAACACGGCCATTTTTCCTGCAGCAGCAATCTCACTTACGGTTAACGCCCCCGCGCGGCAAATTACAATATCTGCCCAGCTATAAGCGGTATCCATATCATCAATAAACTCAGCCACCTTAGCTTGTTCAGCACTAAAACCTTGCTGCTGATATGCCTGTGTTACTGAGCCTAAATGACCTTTACCGGTTTGATGCCATGTATTGATCTGAAACTCTTCACTGAGCTGTTTAAATGCTGCTGGCAAAGTTTGGTTTAGCACCTGCGCACCTAACGAGCCACCAACGACCAACACGTTAACCGGACTTGATACTTCCCGCATTGCCACATTTGCTACGCTGGCTCGTACCGGATTACCAACCACGTCACTGTATCCAGAGGCAAATGCTTGCGGAAATGCAGCCAACACTTTATTGGCAAACTTGGCTAGGTACTTATTACTCATACCGGCAACCGCATTTTGCTCATGGATCACCAGTGGTATACCTAAGCTTTTTGCGGCAATGCCAGTCGGCCCAGTAACATAGCCGCCCATTGCTAACACAACATCAGGTTGTTGTTTTTTCAATACTTTGCGTGCTTGTAATATGGCATTAATCACCATAAAAGGGGCTTTTACTAAACGTGCAAGGCCATTGCCACGTACACCTTTAACATTAATAAAATCAATCTCAATATTATGCTTTGGTACAACCTGCGCTTCCATTCGATCAGCAGTGCCAATCCAACTCACTTGCCAACCTTGTTGCCTTAAGTGATCAGCCACAGCTATGCCGGGAAAAATATGCCCGCCAGTACCACCAGCAACAACGACTAATTTTTTATTCATCGCTTGCCTCCACCGGATGTTGCTTGTTTAGTGGCCATTTTGGTTTCAAAATCCACGCGTAATAAAATACCTGCCGCAATAGTCATGATAAGTAAACTTGAGCCACCATAAGATACAAACGGCAAGGTTAAACCTTTGGTTGGCAAAATACCGGCACTCGCCCCCACATTAACCATGGTTTGAAATGCAAACCAAATACCTATTGCGAATGCAAAGTAACCTTCATATTCTTTGCCACATTTAAGTGCTTGCTGACCAATTAACAGTGCTCTAAACACCAAAGTACCAAACACCATTAAAATACTGACGATACCGATAAAACCTAACTCTTCGCCAATCACCGCAAAAATAAAGTCATTATGGGCTTCAGGTAAATATTGCAATTTTTGCACACTATTACCTAAACCTTGGCCAAACCAACCACCTTGGCTATATGCCATCAGCGATTGTACTAACTGGTAGCCTTTACCAAATGGGTCATCCCATGGCTCTAGAAAACCGACCACCCGCGCCATCCGATATGGCTCAACAATAATGAGCAATACGACTAAGCCTACGCCTGTTAATATCAAGGCAAAAAACTGCCATAACTTAGCCCCAGCTAAGAACAATAAGCCTACGGTAGTTACAAACATCACCACCACAGTGCCTAAATCGGGCTGTAATAAAATCAACAATGCGTAAACTGCAAACACTGCGATTGGCTTAGCAAAGCCTTTGATGTTTTCTTGAACTTCCTCGCGTTTACGCACTAAGTAACCGGCGATATAACTGAAAAAGAATAATTTAGCCGCTTCAGCAACCTGAAAGCCCACTGGACCTACTGGGATCCAACGTTTTGCGCCATTCACTTCACGTCCAACGATTAACACCACTATCAGTAGCGCCATGCCAAACAGTAATAAGTAAGGATTCGAGCGTTTCCACCAGGTCATTGGTACACAGCAGGTGATCCAAAACAGCACAAAGCCCATCGCCAAAAACATGCTGTGGCGAATAATAATATGATAGGGATTGTTAAATAAGCGATCAGCGGTCGGCATCGACGCACTCGTCACCATCACAAACCCCAAGCCAATTAGCATGATCACACAATATAACAGTGGCACATCGTATAACTGCGCCGATGGCTTAGGAGTTAAAGAGTCGCGGATATCAGCAAATGCGATCATACTGCCTCCGCTAAAACACATTGGCTAAAGTGATCGCCACGTTGCATATAATTGTTATACATATCGATACTGGCACATGCAGGTGCAAGCAACACAATATCGCCCGCAGTGGCAAGTTGCTTGGCAAGCATCACCGCTTGCTGCATATTTTCTGTTAAGTGGCCTTTGTCAGTCAACGCAACCAGAGCTTTGCCATCTTTACCAAAACAAATAAGCGCTTTAACTTGCTGTTGTAAATACGGCTTTAAGCTATCGAGATCAGCGCCTTTGGCATCGCCTCCGGCAATCACCACTAGTTGCTTGGCCTGATCGGCTAAACTTTCTATCGCCGCAATGGTGGCCCCGACATTCGTAGCTTTAGAGTCATTAAAATATTTAACCCCCGCTTGCTCGGCAACAAACTGACAACGATGCGCCAAGCCAGTAAATTGGCTAAAAGCTTGTGCAAACTGACTAGCACTGATATCAAATGGGCTCAATAATGCCATAACCGCTAACGCATTTAGCTGATTATGACGACCAACTACGGCCAAGCTACTAACAGGCAATAGAGCTTTGCCTTGATAACTAAAGTAACTGTCACCTTGATACGTCATTAAACAATAATCCGCATTTTCTAAGCCAAAGCTTAATTGCGGCATTGTTTGTGTATACGTTGCTGGGTCAGTCTTATTTACTACAGCCAGCGCGGCATTAGCATAAATCGTTTGTTTTGAATCAATATAGGCTTGGTAGCTCGGGTAACGATCTAAATGATCTTCCGACACATTAAGTACCGTAGCGCTAACCGGCTTTAAGCTGTGCATCGTATCGAGCTGAAAACTCGATAGCTCTAATACGTAAACATCAAAATCATCAGCTAATAAATCCAGTGCGGCAGTACCAATATTTCCGCCAAGTCCGACCTTATAACCAGCCATTTTCAATACTTCATAAGCCAACGTAACGACAGTCGATTTACCGTTAGAGCCTGTTACAGCCACCACCGGCTTGTCTGTTAAACGGGCAAATAACTCAATATCACCAATCACTTCAACACCCGCTTGCATTGCTTGTGCAACTGCTGGAAGTGTTAAACTTAAACCAGGGCTGATGATGATCATATCGGCGCTTTCAAGCTGTGCAGTTGCTAAATCACCAAACTGCGTCGTTAAATTTGGCGCATGTTGTTGCAACCAATCACAACCGGGCGGTGATTGGCGACTATCAACTACATTAGGCGTTAAACCTTGAGATAATAAAAAACGCACAATGCCCAGACCGGTTACACCGAGTCCGAGCACTGTAATATGTTTGTTTTTCATCTCGTTTAAATACGTCATTTACCTGATCTTTAATGTTACTAGGCCAGCTAACACTAGCACGATAGAAATTATCCAAAAACGCACGATAACTCGTGGCTCAGGCCAGCCTTTTAACTCGTAATGATGGTGGATTGGTGCCATTCTAAAAATCCGTTGGCCACGTAATTTATAAGAGCCAACTTGCAAGATAACCGACAGTGCTTCCATCACAAATACACCGCCCATAATGATTAAAATTAACTCTTGGCGAACTAATACAGCAATAATACCCAATGCTCCACCAAGCGCTAATGAACCAACATCACCCATAAATACTTGTGCTGGGTAAGTGTTAAACCATAAAAAGCCTAATCCGGCACCAACAATGGCGGTACATACTACAACCAACTCACTGGCCAATGGTAAATGTGGAATATGCAAGTAAGCAGAGAAATTCACGTTACCTGTTAAGTAAGCAATAATAGCCAGTGCTGCTGCCACTAAAATAGTCGGTACAATGGCCAAACCATCCAAGCCATCGGTCAGATTCACAGCATTTGACGTCCCCACCACGACAAAGTAAGTCATAACTATGTAAAACAAACCTAGCTGCGGTAATACATCTTTAAAAAACGGCACTACTAATGATGTTTCGTTGGCATGATTAGCAGTAAAAAATAATGCGCAGGCAACCACTAAGGCAATCACTGACTGCCAAAAATACTTCCATTTCGCAATCAACCCTTTTGGATCTTTGCGGATCACTTTACGGTAATCATCAACAAAGCCCACAATTCCCAATGAGCCGATCACAAACAAGGTAGCCCATACATATTTATTCGCTAAATCAGCCCACAGCAAAGTACTGGTAAAAATAGACGCTAAAATTAACAAGCCTCCCATGGTTGGGGTGCCTTTTTTCGATAAATGCGACTCCGGGCCATCGTTACGAACCACTTGACCAATTTGCATTCTTTGCAATGCTCGGATCAACTTAGGGCCAAAATATAAAGAAATTAATAGTGCCGTTAAAATACCAAATACAGCGCGAACGGTTAAATACGAGAACACATTAAATGCACTGTAATATTGTGTTAAATACTCGGCCAGCCAAACTAACATTGAGATACTCCATTGCGGCCAGTTTGCTGGCTGTTAACTAAATCTTGTACTAATAATTCCATGCGAGAACTGCGCGATCCCTTCACGACTATGGTGGTTTTTTGTGCTGAGTCAGTTAACTGTGCTTGTAATTGTTGCAACAGTTCCTCGCGGCTTGAAAAATGCCGCTGTGGTTTAGCAAATTCATCACTGGCGTATTGACTCAGTACACCTAAGCTATACAACTCATCAATACCTTGTTGTTTGGCATAGGCGCCAACTTGTTGGTGATAAAGCGCGGCTTCTTCACCAAGTTCTCCCATATCACCTAACGCTAAAATACGCTGACCTTGGAGGTCGCGTAATAAATCAATTGCAGCCTTAACCGATTGCACATTGGCATTATAAGTGTCATCAATCACGGTTAGTGTTTCATTGACTTGAATAATGTTTACTCGGCCTTTTACTTCAGCCATGGTTGCGAGTGCCGTTGCCACAGCCTCAAGACTAACGCCAAATTCACAGGTTAATGCAGCTGCTATAAGGGCGTTTGTAACATTGTGACGACCTGGCAATGCAAGCTTAACGGGTACTCGATGCTGCTTGGTACAAATATAAAAAGACGCCTGAGCTTGCTCATCGAGGCTGACTTCTTCTGCCCATATATCTAGTTTATCAGTGCTTGAAAAACGTTTGACACTGCGCCCTTGTAACTTAGTAAGCCAACCATCACTGAATTCGCTGTCACAGTTAACTAGCGCAATGCCATGCTCTTTCAAACCATCGTAAATTTCACTTTTAGCCGTTGCCACACCCGCAAGAGAGCCAAAACCCTCAATATGCGCAGCTGCCACATTACAAACAACGGCAACATCGGGCTTAGTCATCGCCGTGGTATAGGCAATTTCACCAATATGGTTAGCGCCAAGCTCAATCACCGCATATTTGTGCTGCGGTTCTAGGCGTAACAAGGTTAATGGGACGCCAATATCATTATTAAAATTACCTTTGGTCGACAGTACTTCACCGTGAGGAGCTAAAATAGCTGCGCACATTTCTTTTACTGTGGTTTTACCGACACTGCCTGTAATTGCGATAGTTTTTGGTGCCACACTGGCCATTACCGCAGCACCAATTTCGCCTAGCGCAATACGCGTATCCGTAACTAAAAACTGTGGAATATCAACGGCAACTTTTTGACTAACAATAGCGGCTATTGCGCCTTTGTCTTTCGCTTGTTGTAAAAACTGATGGCCATCAAAATTAGGGCCTTGTAGGGCTAAAAATACTTCTCCTTCGCATACGGTGCGAGTATCTGTATTAATATTTTTTACTGTTTGATTATCACCTTGATAATCAGTTGCTAGCACATTTGCTAGCCAATCAAAATCCATTGGGATCATAACTGCGATCCTCTTATTTGTTGTTCTTGTGGGTCTAGCTTTTGCTTTTGTTGTAAGTGCTGCTGGACAAATTTACGATCGCAAAAATCTATCCGTTGCGTACCAATTATTTGATAATCTTCATGGCCTTTACCTGCAATAAGCACTACGTCATTGGCATTTGCGTTATCTATTGCAAAGGCAATAGCATGAGCACGGTCAGCTTCTAAGTGCGCACGGTCAGGCTGGCTTAAACCAGCAGCAACATCTTTAATGATCTGCCATGGATCTTCGCTACGCGGGTTATCACTGGTAATAATTACTTTATCAGCATTTTGCTCAGCCGCTTGGGCCATCATTGGTCGCTTGCCTTTATCACGGTCTCCACCGCAACCAAATACACAACTTACGCCACCGGGCACATGTTGTTGCAATGCTTGCAATGCTAAAGCTAACGCATCTGGCGTGTGAGCATAATCAACAATACAGGTTGGTTGGTTTGGCGCGCTAAATGCTTGCATGCGTCCAGCAACTGGTTGCAAGCTTGCACAACCCGCTGCCAGTTGATCTAATGGGTAACCTAAACCAAGTAAAGTTGCGATTGCAGCCGCTAAATTATATAAATTAAATTCGCCAAACAGCGGACAGGTAATAGCAATATCACCCCAACTTGTCGTAAACTGTGCCGATATACCGGTTTTATGGTAAGAAACATCAGTGAAGTACACAAACTTAGCACCTTTTGGCTGCAAGTTTTTATGGCCATAACACACTAAGTTATTAAAATCGTATTGTTCTAACCATTGCTCTACTTGGTTATCATCTTGATTTAGTACCACCAGCTGCGCGTCAAAATCTCGCATTAGCATTAACTTTGCATCTGCATAACTGGCCATATCACCGTGGTAATCTAAATGATCGCGCGATAAATTGGTAAACACAGCAGCTTTAAAGTGCGTTTTCGCAACACGCTGCTGTACCAAACCATGTGATGACACTTCCATCGCCACCAGTTTGTTATTGTCAGTGGCAAGTTGCGCTAATATTCTTTGTAAATCAACACAAGACGGTGTGGTATTAATTAACTCAGTTAAACTTTCTGGTTGCCCATACCCAAGCGTACCGATAATCGCTGATTGGGTGTCGCAAAACTTAGCTAAATGAGCAATCATCGCAGTGGTAGTTGATTTACCATTGGTGCCAGTAACACCCACCACATCTAATTGTTTACTTGGTTGCTGATAAAAATGACTCGCTAATGCGGGCAATTTCTTATTCAAATCGGAAATTAAATAAAGCGGTTCAAAATCACATTCAAACTCACATAAACGATCAGCAATTACTGCAACTGCACCATTTGCAATCGCTTTATCAATAAATTGTCCGCCATCTAATTGATGACCTTTAATTGCTACAAAGACATCCCCAGGGGTGACATCTCGACTATCCAAACGCAAGTGCTTTACTAGTAAGCTTGTTGCTGCTACTTCTATTTGTTGTAAAATTATTTTTAAATCACGCATCATCATCTATGCCCTTCACGTAGGCAACCGAGCCTTTGTCTGGTGCCACGTTTAAAATTCTTAACGCATTGGAGATTATTTCTGCAAACACTGGTCCTGCAGTTGCACCGCCATAATAAACATCTCCACCGGGCTCATTGATCATTACAACAACAGCTAAACGTGGATTACTCGCAGGTGCTATACCAGTAAAGTAACCAACATACTCATCACCATAACCACCTGCAGCGGCTTTTTTAGAGGTACCCGTTTTACCCGCAGCACGATAACCATCAACTTTTATGCGGCTCGCTGTTCCACCTTCTTCAAAAACGCTTTCCATCATATGCACAACCGCTTCAACATCTTTTTGTTGAAAAATACGCTCGCCTTCAGGGATTGAATCTTGCTTGAGGATGGTCAACGGTCTATTGATCCCACCGGCACCTAACATGGCATAAAAACGCGCCATTTGTGCGGTGCTTACAGCAACGTTATAACCAAAAGAAAGTGCTGCAATTTCATGGTCAGACCAACGTCGATTCGGATAAAACAAGCCACTACTTTCACCAACCATGCCGGTGCCTGTATCAGAACCAAAGCCAACTTTTTGGAACAAGCCAACAAAGTAATCCTTCGGTACATCTTGCGTTATTTTTGTCACACCCATGTTACTGGAGTACTTTAAAATCTCACGTAAGGTCATTTCACCATGGTTACGCGAGTCTGTAACTAACGTACCACCGATGCGCATCCAGCCTGGGTAAGTATCAATTTTATCATCCGGTTGGATTGAGCCGTAGTCTAACCCAGCTAATATGGCTAGAGGCTTAACGGTTGAACCTGGTTCGAACAAATCCGTGATCGCTCGGTTACGGCGTTTATGCGGCGCTGCATCATTTAAATTATTTGGATTAAAAGACGGGCTGTTAACCATCGCTAACACTTCACCAGTTCTCACATCGACCACCATCGCAGAGCCAGACGTTGCTTTGTAGGTCAGCACGGCTGATTTAACCGCTTTATAGGCTATCGCTTGAATACGCTGATCAATACTAAGCTGGATGTTTTCGGGTTCAATCCGTTCACGTTCATCAAGCACTTCAACTTCACGCCCCTGTGCATCTTTACGAATTGTGCGACGACCTTCAACGCCAGTTAATGCGTTTTCGTAAAGCTTCTCTATGCCTTCGATACCTTTACCATCAATATTGGTAAAACCAAGCACATGTGCGGTGACTTCTCCGGCAGGGTAATAGCGTTTTGATTCATCTAATAAATGAATACCAGGCAGACGTAAATCGCCAATATAATTGGCAACGGCAGGGGTTACTTGGCGTTTTAGATAAACAAAGCGGCGACTGGCATCATCCCGCAAGCGACCATTAATTTTTTTCGGTTCAATACGCAGTACATCGGCAAGCTCACGCCAACGTAAATCATTTTTGTAGTACAGCGCAATACGTTGTTCAAGTAGCGCGGTATTTTCTGCAAGGGCATTCTCATCTTCGCCATTTTTGCGCGCCTGTTTGAGCACTTTAGCACGCAGTGATTTATGTAATGCTTTAGGATCCGCATATACACTTACAACGGGCACACTAACAGCAAGTTCTTTGCCATTACGGTCAAAAATCATCCCGCGTTGCACATGCAACTTTTCCACGCGCACGGTACGTTTATTACTTTCTGAACGAGCTTTATCAGGCTCGATAACTTGCAAATAAGCAGCACGAGATACTAAAGTCACAAAAACCAGCAGCACCACAGAGCACACCAGCATAAAACGCCATGTGATCAAACTATTTACTGGTTTTTTTCCTCTACTTCTCATGGCAGTACTATCACCTGTTCGTCTTGGCTTGTGGACCGTTTCATTTGCAGTTGCTCAATAGCAATTTCTTCAATGCGCGCATGTTGCGAATAAAACTCTTCTTCAACTAATAGATAACGCCATTCTAAATCGAGTTCATCTCGCTGTTGTAACAGCTGATCTTGTTCAATCAGCTCTTGGCGAGCAAAGTGAGTGACCTGCACCACACTCAAACTAGATGCGAATATCACAACCAGTAAGGCCGAGGTTAACTTGTTTGCTCCTAGGCCTTTGATTATTTCTAAAAATAAATTGGGTTGTCGATGATTCGCTTTTGGCTTCATCCCAATCTCTGTGCCACCCTAAGTACTGAACTGCGTGAACGTGGGTTACGGTCAACTTCAGCTTGGCTTGGCTTAATAGCTTTACCCACTGCTTTTAACGTCAGATTTTGATTTATTTGTGCATCAGTTAAAGGCAGACCTCTGGGTAACGCCGCTCCCTTACTCTGTTTTTTAATAAACTGTTTAACAATACGGTCTTCTAGTGAATGAAACGAAATCACCACTAATCGGCCACCGGGCTTTAATACACCCAACGCAGCTTGTAATGCCGTTTGAATCTCTTCCAATTCACTGTTGATATAAATACGAATAGCTTGGAAAGTACGCGTCGCAGGGTGTTTGAACTTATCCTTTACTGGCACTGCTTCGTCAACTAAATCAGCAAGTTGCTTAGTTGTTGTAATCGGCGTATGAGCGCGCACTTCAAGTACTTTATGTGCAATACGACGACCAAACTTTTCTTCACCATAAGTTTTGATCACATGAACAATGTCTTCCAGCTCAGCTTCGGCTAACCACTGCGCAGCACTGCGGCCGCTGGTAGGATCCATGCGCATATCAAGCGGGCCATCTTTCATAAAGCTAAAACCACGCTCGGCATCGTCTAGTTGTGGTGATGACACACCGATATCTAATAAAATACCATCTACTTTTCCTAATAGATCGTTTTGCTCTGCTACTTCGTATAGGTTAGAAAAGCGAGTATGGGCAATGGCAAAACGGCTATCGTCGGCAAACTTTTCGGCAGACTTGATCGCTTGTGGATCTTGATCAATGGCCTGTAATCGGCCATGTTCACCAAGGCGCGCCAAGATTTGTCCAGAATGTCCGCCACGGCCAAATGTACCATCCATATAAATACCGTCTGGCTTAATTGCTAGACCTTCGATGGTTTCGTCCATTAGTACGGAAATATGTTCAAATTGCGCTGTCATTAGCTATTGTTTGCCTTTTTATTGTGTGATCAGAGCGAAAAATTATCTAAGTCTGGGGTTGATTCAAACTCACCGAGTCGTTCAATTTCGGTATCTTGGCGCATTTGTTCATGCCAACGTTCTTCATCCCAGATCTCAAATTTATTCATCAAACCGACCAACATGATTTTTTTGCCTAAATCAGCATGAGACCGTAACGACGGTGCCAGCAATATTCGGCCATTTTTATCTAATTGGTATTCTGTTGCATTACCTAACAACATCCGTTGCATGCGTCGAGCGCGTGGATTCATATTGGAAATTTTAGCTAAGCGATCTTCTATATCCTGCCATTGCGCCAGTGGATACAACCACAAGCAAGGCTCGTTCAGTGCGACAGTACAGATCACCGTCCCCTGATCTTCAGACAACAGCGAGTCTCGGTACTTAGTCGGTACCGCAAATCGTCCTTTGTCATCCAAACTCAGTGAACTCGCACCACGGAACATAAAAAGCCTACTTTAAAAGTTTGTAATTAATCTGTTTTGATTAATTTGATCCAATTTGATCCACTAAATACCACTTTTTACCACAGTGCTCCAGTTTAGGGCTTGACAAGCTATTTTGTCAAGTCAGCAGAAACCTATAATGGTGTGTTAAAGCCAGAAAAAATAAGGCCTAGCGCGAAGCTACTGAATTACGTGGGAAAAAGTGGATAACATCAAAAAAAATATTTTATTCTGAGATAAAACAAAATAAATAGACTTAAATGATTAATGAATAATCAATGAACAGTTACAAAATATTAGTAGCGAATTGCTGCTTAATAGATCTTGTAAAATTTACGCGATCTTTTTGCAATAGTTACTTTAAACGCTGTTATTTCAAACAAAGCGATTCACAAGATAAAAAACAAACCATTGATTTTTAAGAATTTAAATAAGATCGTAGAAGTGGTACGAAGGCTGCAACAAGTATTACACAATCTAGTTTTATATTTAAGGAACGATTACTATGACTACTTCAACATCAAGTTCAAATTCAGCTGCAAAAACCAGTAAAAAAGTTGATGATATTGCTGCTCACACTGAATCACCATTAACAGACAAAGCAACCTCAGCGGCTCATCTTGCTGTTGATTCGCTGTCTTCAAAGGCTGCAACAGCAGAACAAAGTATTCGTCATGGTGCTTCAAGTTCAGCTGAAACACTCACTGAAAAGCAAAAAATTGCGCGTGAAAAACTGTCTGAATACAGTGGTAAAACTCGTCAATTAGCCTCTGAAAACCCGCTTGCTACAGCTGGTCTTGCGTTTGCTGCTGGTATGCTAGTGACAGCACTATTTCGCCGTAGCAAGTAAGCAATTATGCAACCACATACCGATCCTAAAGATAAACAGCATCAAGCCGCTGATCCTGCACCGCAAAGTGCTGATCAGTGGCAAGATCATCTTGCTAAATTATCTCAATATGGTGAGCAACTTTATCAAGACTATCGCCAACAGGCTGGTATTTGCAAAGAATTAGCGAGTGCCGAGTGGCGACTATCAACTCGCTCTTTGGCATTGACTATTATTTTGCTGGTAAGTTTTGCCGGTGGTTTAGTATTGTTGTGGGCCGGTTTGCTGATCACACTTGGCTTTGCGGTTTTTGCCTTTAGTCAATCAATATGGCTCAGTGCTGTATGTCTAATTGGCTTACAATTGCTTTGTTTAATGTGGCTGTGGAAAAACATTGGTTATATCAGCAGCAAAATTGGCTTTGATAAAACTGCGCACAGCATTAAACAATTACTCAATATAAATAGGGGTGAATAATGCTAATTGATTATTTTATTAAGAAACCAAATCATAAAGTTCGTCACTTAAGTCAAAAAATGAATAGCATCAATGCGTTAAAACAGCAACATCATCAAGCTTTCAACTACCGACTTAAACGCTTTGCAGTATCGAATGTCGGTATTGCCAGTGCCTTTACGGCAGGTGCAGGCTATCAAGCGCTAAATGGTCATAGCCAAAATTCAGCCAATAAAATAAAGCTAAGTCAATTTAGCTGGTTGTTACGTTTGCTATAAATCCTCATAGATACTGAGCTTTGCTCAGCACAATCTTACTCTTCAGAGCTATTACTTTGGTCTTTATTAGATAAACCGCAATTAACCTTATATTATATATGGTTATTTTCAACTTAATTGGCTACAATTTTATGCCAAAGCCCAGTATGAAGAGTATTGTTATTTTTTCCTCATCGTTACAACATCGACTTTATCGGTTATTTATCTTACTGAGCTTACCCGGCATTTTGGTGATCTTATTTAGCCTTTGGCATGCCAAAGAAACCGCACGCCAAGAAAGTCGGCTGCAGGCTTTAACGGTTGCCGAACAGCTTGTTGAGCAGCAAACTGAGCTACTCAAAAAAATAAAAACATTTACCACTCAACTTGCTGACTTAAAAGATTTTGCCGCACCATTACAAACCGGCTGCCCTTATTACTTAGCTAAAATACAAAAACTTCAACCTGAAATTGCAAATATTGGTATCGTCAACATGCAAGGCGATGCGGTGTGTTTATCGCAAGGACGCAAAGAAAATATTAATATTGCCGATCGTGAATACTTTAAAAATGCTGTGGCAACTAAAAGCTTTGCCATTGGCTATTTTCAAAAAGATCGCAGTATCAATTCCCTCAGTTTCAATTTTGCTTATCCACTTATTGATCAGCAGCAACAAGTATATGGGGCAGTAGTAACGGTTGTCACATTAGATTGGTGGAGCCAGATACTTGCCAACTCTCACTTACCCGAAGATGCCATTGCTGTTATAACCGACAACAACGGTCGCATTATTGCAAATTACCCTAACGATCCATCGCTGTTTGGCGAAAATATTAACGCCTATGGATTTAGCTCTGAACTACCTATGCTCAATAGCACAATTGAATTGCAAGGTATTAATCACATTTTACACAGTAAAACCATGTATACCGATGAAACTAAAAATAGCCTAAATGTCTATGTTGTCATGCCATTTAATAACGCAATTCAAGCTGCCAACCAACTATTTTTTATCACATTAGCTGCATTTACATTGATGATTATTGGCCTGTCTATATTTGCTCATAGCCAATTAAAGCGCAACGTATTAACGCCCATAGCACAACTCACTCTGACGATTAAAGAGCTTGCGCAAGGGTTATTACCAAAACAGTTTTCTTTAAATAGTCCAGAGCTGAATACTCTCTATCAACATTTTAAAGCGATGGCGCAAACACGTCTGACGGCAGAAGCGAGTGTCAAACGCCAACATGACGAATTGAGTAGTTTATTAAACGCTTTGCCTGATACCTACATTCGGATCAATGTTCACGGTGATGTACTGAACTTAGGTGGGCAAATTTCACAGTTAAATTTACCTGTGTATACACGTTCAAAGTTACACCTTCGCGAGCTACTTGGTGAAGAAAAAAGTAAACAGTTACTTCAGCATTTGCCCTGCAAAAATAAAACTAGCCAATTTGAATTAACAATCAATAACAGCGAAGTCGAGCAAGTATTTGAAGCGCGGATCAGTGCCAAGCATAATAGCAACGAGTACACTATTGTATTGCAAGATATCAGCCAGCGAAAGAACGCTGAAAAAGCATCTCATCTGGCCTCATTGGTCTACTCAAATAGCAGTGAAGGAATGGCAATTACCGATCCAAACGGCATTATCTTAGATGTTAACCCGGCTTTTTGTGAAGTAACTCAATACAGTAAAAATGAAATCCTGGGCAATACCACCGCTATCTTAGCTTCAGGCAAGCACAGCAAAGCGTTTTATCAAGAAATGTGGCTGCAATTACAAGAGACTGGCCGTTGGCAAGGTGAAATAATTAACCGTCGTAAAGATGGCGAGTTATTCACAGAGTGGCTTACTATCGATACTGTATACAATGAACATTCTGAAGCGCAGCGCAGAGTCGCGATTTTTACCGATATTACCGCTAAAAAAGCAGCCGAAGATCTGATATGGCATCAAACTCACTTTGATCATTTAACCAATCTACCTAATCGAATTGAGCTTAAAGAGCGCTTAAATCAGCGCCTCAACAACGCCTTAAATCCTAATGAGCCACTGGTGATCATGCTACTTGATCTTGATCATTTCAAAGACATAAATGACACCTTAGGCCATTTTTATGGTGACGAATTACTTAAGTTGATCGCAATTCGTTTGCAACAAGAAATTGTTGATATTGAGTTTATTGCACGTATTGGTGGCGACGAATTTGTCATTGTGCATGCCAAGCTAGTCACTGAAGAACACATTAAAAAAGTAGCCAACGATATCCTCAATGCCATGACAAAAGCATTTATACTCGAAGGCGAAGAACTACACATAGCAACCAGCATCGGCATAGCTATTGCACCAATCGATGGCGATAGCTCAGAGCTGTTATTAAAAGCCGCCGACCAAGCCATGTATAAAGCTAAACAAAGTGGTCGTAACTGCTTTGAGTTTTTCAATCACAACTTACGCGAGCAAGCACAAGCGCGTATGGATTTACTCAAAAATATGCGCTATGGCATTGAACAAAAACAATTTGATCTTTATTACCAAGCAATCGTTAACCTAGATTCTGGGCACATTCATAAAGCAGAAGCACTATTGCGCTGGCGCCACCCGACACGCGGCGTAATTAGTCCCGCAGAGTTTATACCTTTAGCCGAAGAGTCTAGATATATCAACCCATTAGGACAATTTGTATTTACTCGCGCATTACAAACGCTAACGGTTTTACGAGCCCAGGTTGATGCCAACTTTCAACTTAGTATTAATGTCTCGCCAGTGCAATTTAGTTGCCTTGATAGCGGTATTGATCAGTGGCCAGCCTTGCTAAAAGCCGCCAATTTACCACCGAGTGCAATTGTTAGCGAGATCACCGAAGGGTTAATGATCGCACCAGAGCAACTCACTCAACAACGCCTGAAAGCGCTGGTAAAATCCGGTATGGAACTCGCTTTAGATGACTTTGGCACCGGTTATTCATCGCTTGCCTACTTGCAACAAATGGACGCAGATTATTTAAAAATTGATAAATGTTTTGTTGATAACATTCAAGCCGACAATCAAGATCTGGCGTTATGCAAAGCAATTATCACTATGGCACATCAATTTGGTTTAAAAGTGATTGCCGAAGGCATTGAAACACCAGAGCAGCAGCAATTATTACTTGGTATAGGGTGTGATTATGGCCAAGGCTATTTGTTTGCAAAGCCATTACCCGAACAGGAATTTTTAGCGCTAGTAAGCAATCAATCCACAACAACGACCTAAATACGAAAGACTAAATACAGATCCAGCACAAACTATGCACTGAAAACTTAGCTAGCTATTGTTTAATAAATAACGAACTGATACGTTACCAAACAGATTTTATTAAATTAACTGTTAGCCGTGATTTCAAAATTACCTCGTTGGGTAGAATATGGATCGTTTTTACTTGCGCTTGTTGCTGGGCTTGTTAATTCGATAGGGTTACTAGGGTTCAAACATCAATCAATTTCACATCTATCAGGCACTGCAACACTCCTTGGCACAAGCCTTGTTACCTCCCCCGTTACTGATGTATTACACCTAGCTCTTATCCTACTGAGTTTTTTGGCTGGTGCGGCGATCTCCGGCGCTTTTTTGCAAAGTGGTGCATTAAAACTCGGCCATAACTACAGCAGCTTGCTGTTATTTGAAGCCATGCTGTTAGCAAGCTCAGTGTATTTTTTATCGAATGACTCTGTAAACGGGCACTATTTAGCATCCGCAGCCTGCGGCTTACAAAACGCGTTAGCCACCACTTACAGCGGCGCAGTTATTCGCACCACCCATGTTACCGGTATCTTTACTGATCTAGGGCTAATGCTTGGCGCTAAATTAAGAGGCGAACCCTTTGATAAACGCAAAGCACTGTTGTTTTTACTGATAATCTCAGGATTCATTTGCGGTGGCACATTAGGTGCTTATGCATTCCAGTTTTATAAATTTAATGCCCTCTTTATCCCTGCAACCATCTGCCTAGTATTAGCCGTTAGCTACTCAGTGTTTAAAGCGATTAATAGTAAAAAGACTTAGGCCTACGCAGAAAATCAACTAACGTTAATATGTATTAACGTTAGTTGGTTAGCTTAGGATTTCATTGTATTACATACTACGATATATGAATTGATTAATGATTTAAAAAGCAAATAAGCTAAAGGCGCTAGCATTTAACCCTATATTTTTAGTGGGCTAAAAATATTACTAGCACAAGACATGCTACAACTAGTTTTTATTTTCTCATAAAGCAGACTGTTAAAAGTTGCAAACATCTTTAGAATGCTTAATCTTAGTTTCTATTCATATAAAGATTTACAAATCGATGTAAGGTAACCATTAATGGAATTAAAAATTAGTACAGTCAGGATAAGTGGCTTTCGAGGGATAGAAAACGCTGAGGTGAATCTTACGGATAACACTATACTTACAGGAACAAATAACTCAGGCAAAACTTCATTCCTAAAAGCTTTACAATTAAGTTTTGGGAATCGCAACTTCCTATCTCCTGATGACTTTAATATAAAAGATAAGATTGCAAAAGATAAAATTATTATTGATGTTCTTATCAAGCCTAGGGATGGAGATGCCTTTAGCGAGGACTGGGAAATACTTTTCACTACTGACAGGCCCCCTGTGTCAGGATAGTTGTCGCCTCTAACTTTTAATAGAGGCAGATAAAAATGAGACGTCGATTTACACAAGAATTTAAAGTTCAAGCGGTTGAAAAAGCATTATCTCAATGTGATGATGT
>NZ_JACJEY010000040.1:0-44740 GCF_014164295.1 Pseudoalteromonas sp. SG43-7 | reverse complement strand
ATTGGCCTGAATTCTACCTGCTAGAGTAGTGACTTGCGTTATTTTTTGGTATTCACCTGTTTCTGAACTGGCTTTTTGTAATGCTGCCATGCTGATGCCAACGACGACTAACAACAAACAAAGTACAGTTGCAAAGCCAACACCTATTTTTTTCCCTAAGTTTAAATTTTTGAACATTGATAATCACACCTTCTAGTTGGGGTTAAGCATATTATATTCTTAACAGTGAAGACTGGGACGCTGTTAAGAACACAATATGAACCATTAATATAATTTGAACTGTGGATAATAAATCTATTTCCAGCAGCTATTTCCAGCAGCTATTTCCAGCGTTCGATTTATTTAATAATCAAATACTTATATCTTAAATTCGTTTTATTATCACTGGAAGTCTATGGATGGAAAGGTGAAATATAAGTTTATAAAATAAGAACAAACTGTTAGTTAAAATGTTAACCAGAGTTCAGGTTGATATAGAAAAACTAATTTCCTTTGTAGATTAGCAGAGGAGCTAAAGTAATCATATAGTATTATATTACATTTATATGGTTTTTAATAACCGTTATGCTTACTCTTAAAGGTGTAGTTGCAAGGTTGTAGTGTTAAAAATGTGAAATTATCAGAAAGTAATCTTCAAGATGTTATTTTTAACAGCTAGAATTCAGTGGTGCGTTCATCAAAAGGTTTAGATTAAGCAGGTAGAGATTCAAGCAGGATAGTTAACTGTTTACTTCACTCATACTGAGTGAAGTAATAATCATAATTACTGTACTAATACGTGTGTGAGGGCTATATCAATGGCAACCACGACCAGCAAAACAGCCATGACTAAGTTAATTATTTTAAAGTATTTTGAGTTTGTCATATGTTTACCAATAGCATGGCCAGCTAATGAGTAACTCGCAGGAGCGCCAAACGCTAGTAATGCGAGGATACATGACCAAACGATGACTGCCATGCCTGATATATCCGCTGCTGGAAATTGAATGGTGGTGATGGGTAATGTCGCAGCCAGTGCTTTGGGATTAAGTAGCTGCATCCATAAGCCGTTACTAAATGACAGCGATTTTGTAGTGGTTTTTTGATTGTTAAAATTGACCTGTGTTTTAGCAATTCTAACCGCGATATATAGTATATATAAACAACCTGCAAAGCTTAAAACTGGTAATGTTTTCGCCGGGATCAACTCTATACCCACATAGCCTAGTAATATAAATAAGATTAGCATCGCGGTGGCTACACCTGAGAAAAAGCCTAAATGTGCCGTGGTTTTATTATTGATGCCACTTTGTAAACCGAGCAGATTGATGGGTCCAGGGGTGTACATTATACCTATTGCATAAGCGAATATTTCTAACATTTTGATCCCTTATTGTTTAGAGCGAAAGTTGTAATTGGTATTGTTTAGGAGTTAAACCATAAATACGCTTGAAATGGCGATTTAAATGGCTGTTATCGGCAAAGCCCGAATCTAATGCGACCTGAGATGCTCGTGCGCCTGATTCGATATATTTTCGGGCCATATTTATCCGACAGTTCACCACATATTGATAAGGCGTTAGGCCAAACTGCTTATTAAACAGCCTAATGAAATGATATTTCGACATAGTAGCGACACCAGCGATATCATCAATTGAGATGTCATGACCTAAGTTCGCCATAATGTAGTCTTTTGCTTTAAGTAATAAAGTGTCTTTTCTTGAACTGAGCCCCAGCGGCTCTATGGCGCAGCCTGTCTGTTTGATGATTGAATGAGCAATATTAAACAGCGTGTTTTCGGTATCAATGGTTGTGTAATTGTTACCACTGATAAGTTGTTTGAGCGCTAAAATCTGCTGTGCTAATTGTGGGTCTGCCAGCAAAGGTGTAGCGACTCTTGGCGTTGCATGTTTGGTGTAACCCAATGCTTTAAACATTGGTTCAAATTCATTTGGGTGTACATAGAGCATAACGTATTCAAGATGTTCTGTTAAACCTGAGTGACCATCGTGAACGTCTTCTGGGTTAAATACTATTACTCCGCCAGTTGGACTTTTGTGAAAGGCTCTTTGACTAAAAAAATCTTGCCGACCTTTTAAGGTAACACCCAGTGAGTACTCTTCATGGGCATGTTTTGAGTAGCTAAAGTCGGTCATCTTCGCATCAAGCAAAGTAAACTGGTTTAATGTTTTATCGTTGATGTACTGAAATTGATTCATTTGCTTCGCACTCTTCGCTAATCACCTATTGCTTGAGTATAAGCAGATTGAAATATAAGAACTTGAACAAAATTGCGCGATTTAGCTATTCAAGCAGCTATAGTATATCTATTAAAAATATGGGCATTCTTGCTGATCAAATAGCTCACTAATTGCGTTAAAGTAAATTCATGGAGGCAAAAGGTAGAGCAATGCAAGAGCAATTGCAGAGAACAACTATACGTCATAATTTTTGCCCTGTTATTGAGTTATTTTCGTGAAGCTATAAGGTCAATAATTTAATGCAATTAATATTAACAGAGCGAGGAAGCTGTTTTATTAGACTAAAGTCTATAAGTTAATTTTCTTCACCTATTAGGTTTATTTTTATCGTTTGTTGAAATTGAGCTAACACTCTAAAGTTCAATTGTCGGCACCAGATACGACACGATTTAGGCAAATAATCAAATAGGAATATAATCATGAAACGTACACTTATCAAAACTATTGCTCTTAGCTCACTATTAACATGTTCAGCTGTTGCTCTGGCTGATCAAAGTGATTACAAATTAATGGTTATTGAGACAGCAACAGCGCCACAGCCAGTTGAACAATCATTTAATAATTGCGCACTAAACGTTAAATCAAAAAATTACGCGCAAGCAGAAACTATTTGTACTAAAGCGATTGCGTTGCTAAAACAAAGCGAAGGCCCAAAAATGAAATTACGTGAATTAACATCGTTTGCATTAAGTAATCGCGGTGTATCACGTATGATGGCTAAAAATGATACCGCTGGTCTTTCAGATTTATATGAAGCTGCACAAATGGCTGATAGCGCGATGGTATCGCATAACCTTACTCGTGCTAAAGAATACCTATCTTTATAAATTAGGCCTTATTACTTGAATTAAAGCCCCATACTGTTAACTCAGCATGGGGTTTTTGCGTTATTAGGCTATGGCTTATCCTGCCACAGGGGTATTGTCAGTGGAGATGCCTTTAAGGCTTTTGATCAGCATATAAATACAGGTGGTGAATAAACAACCGCCTAAATACAACATAATGCCGTTAGCTGAAGCAAATAGGTTGGCAGCAAGCAAAGGCCCAAAGACCGAGCCAAAGCTGTAACTCAGTAACATAATTTCCGTTGCTGAGACTATTTTTTCGATTGGCAATGCGTCACAGGCTAAGGTGATGGCAATGGGGTAGAGTGCAAAACTTGCAGCCCCTAAAATAAAGTAACTGGCCATCAATACGTTGAAGTGTACAGCTTGCATAATACCAACTACACCCATCGCGCCAAATAAACAAAATAATGCCATTAATAAGCTTTTTGCCATTCGTGTTGATAAATAACTCACCAACGGCTGTACTAACATACCGCCTAAAATAATCACCGCCATCAAGGTGCCAGTAAAAGCGGCCTGCTCACTTTGGGCAGCGATATATACTGGCATTAAACCGTATATTGGGCCAAGTACTAATCCTGATACCAAACAGCCTAAAATTGCTGGGCGACTGAGCTTTTTTAACTCAGTTAATTGTAGTTTTTGCGAGTGCTGACTTTGCGGTTGCCCTGATTTAATCAGCAGCGGTGCTAACATCGCTAAAAATAATAGAGCAATAACAAACAAATAGGGGAGTGGGCCACTGGTACCAAGCGGATCGATAGCTAGTTGGCCAACGGCGCTGCCACCGTACAGGGATGTCATATACAGGCCTAATCGTTTAGCTCGTGCTTTGGCAGTGTCAGTCATTAGTAACCAAGATTCAACCACCACAAATACCCCAGCTACGGCGATACCAGCTACAAAGCGGGCTAAAAGCCACACGTTGGCATTAGGTAAAATAAGCTGTGCTGCAACACTGAAAATTAATAACCCCAGAAATGCCAGAAAAGCATGACGGTGGCCTACTCTTGCAACAATACGCTCAATAAAAAAAGCACCAATTAATAAGCCAAGATAAAAGACACTAGCTAACCAAGAGGCAAGTTCATTATCAAGCCCAAAGGCGCTCAATGATAAAGGAATTAGGCTCATTAAAAAGCCTGAGGCAATAGCAAAAAAAGACAAACCAATAACAGGCGCAAGTGGGTTATTTGGTTTATGACCGGCAGCGAGCTCAACCATTAAAGAATCCGATTTAAAGGGCATAAATAATTGCGTTGGAGTGTTTTAATCGCTGGCAATTATTTTTGGTTGGTTAATTTTGCGGCGAATTTAATCCGATTTTGAACACAAGTAAAGTTATATTTGAATATTTACTCAACATTTTATTTAGAACGGTTAGTTAGGTAAATTAACCGGTTATTTACGTCATTTTGGTATCATTTTTTTAGCGAAATTGTTTAAAATTTGTAGTTATTTTATCAATCTAAATAATAACTTGGTATGCTGTGTTTTTATTTTTCATCAAGAGGCAGTAGTAAAAATGAACCAGCTAACAATCGCTTTAGTCGGGCTTGGGGATATAGCACAAAAAGCATATTTACCTATTGCCACGCAACATGCACAGATCGATCCTATTTTTTGTACACGAAACCTGACAACATTAACGCAGTTAGCGAAGCAGTATCGGGTTCAAAAGTGCTTTACAGATTACCAAGCGGTACTGGCGTGTAAGCCCGATGGGGTGATGATCCACACTAATACTGAGTTTCATTTTACGTTTGCGAAGCAGGCACTTGAACAAAAAATCGCTACGTTTGTGGATAAGCCATTAGCATATAGTTTTAGTGAGGTAAGTGAACTTATTGCGTTAGCAACTAAACATAACACGCCATTATTTTTAGGTTTTAATCGTCGCTTTTTACCAATTATGGCCGATATTGCAAAGCCACAAATACGCCATCTTAAATGGCAAAAAAACCGCTTAAATTTACCAGCACAGCCGCGCACTTTTATTTTTGATGACTTCATCCATGTGGTTGATAGTTTATGCCATTTTGCAAATGTAGAGCGTTTTGATCAACTTAACCAGTTACAGGTGTTTTCACAGCTAGATCCACAAGGCTTATTGGCAGCAATACATGTTAGTTTTGAGTTTCAGGGGCGGTTATTTCAAGGCGCTATGGATAGATTAAGTGGCTGTAATGAAGAAGTGGTTGAAATAACCGGTTTGAATGAAAAGTGGCGGTTTGAATCGCTAACCAATATGACCTCTATGGTTAATGGAATACAGCAGAGCGCGATGCAAAATGATTGGCAAGCAACGCTATATAAACGGGGCTTTGAGTCAATGCTAGAGGCATGGCTAACGGCGGTTAAAACGCAGCAGGTAGACCAATTACAGCTTAAAAAAGATAGTTTAACACATGAGTTGTGTGAGTGGCTGGTTGCACACGTATCAAACAATAATGAACTATTTCACTGTTAAACTATTTCAAGGAAGTTGTAATGAAAGTGATGAAGTACATGGGACTAACGTTCTTTACAGTCCTTGTTATTGGGCTGCTCATACCTGAAAAAATAGTGATCCCAGTCAAAGGTGCAACAGCAAATGATTGGCATCATAATACTTTTTGGTATAGCCCTTGGGGTAAATCAGGTGTACACAAAGGGATAGATATTTTTGGCAAAAAACACACGGCAGTGGTTGCTTCGGTAAGTGGTGTGGTGCTGTATTCAGGTGAGCTAAAGCGCGGTGGTAAAGTGGTGGCATTACTTGGGCCTAAGTGGCGACTGCATTACTTTGCCCACTTAGAAAGTTATTCGGTAAGTGCAGGAGACTATGTTGCAGTCAGTGAGGTGATTGGTAGCTTAGGAGACACGGGGAATGCGGCAGGTAAACAACCTCACGTACATTACTCTATTTTATCGCTACTGCCGTACCCATGGTTAATGACCGCGCAAAGCCAAGGCTGGAAGAAAATGTTCTTTTTAAATCCAGATGAAAAACTACGCTAAAATAATTGCCGTTATTTTCACACTTATCCAGCTGATTAACTTAAAATACCGGTAATTCACTCTTTTTATTTAGGAATTCAGCAGTAATGAATTCTATTGCAGTTAGCCTGTTTGGCAGGATGTTTTCTAATAAAGCCATGTTGGCGTTTGATCACCATATGTTGACTATTTGCCAAGGTAACTCAACTAGACAAATAAGTTGGAGTGATTTGGAGGCACCGCCGTCGTTTGCTTTCGGCTTGTTTGGTCAAACGATTTCTTTTGTTACGGCACAACAAAATCATACATTTTCGCTGCTGGCATATGGTGCTCACCGTAAATTAAAAGCTGAATTTGAACGCTATTGGGTGAACGCTAATGAAGCTAAGCTTGACACTTTTCTTAATAAAATAACAAAACTGGTCAAGCAGCGATATTTACGCCAGTCTTATGTTAGTCGTATTCAGCGGTTGGCACAGCAAGAGCATGATCGTTGGTTGCCGTGGATAAAAATCAGCCCCGCATTTGTTTTAGTGGATAAAAAAATAAACGTATTAGAGCAATATGCAAACTGGGATGCTGCACTTACCCAGTATCTACAACAAAAATACGTTACTAAGCAACTTAACCTACACCACGCTTTTTTTGACCGTGTTGAAGCAAATCCATTAACACTAAGTCAAAGACGTGCTTGTGTGATTGATGACGATAATAACTTGTTATTGGCTGGCGCAGGCACCGGTAAAACCAGTGTTATGATTGGCAGGGCTGGGTTTTTAGTGCAAAGTCAGCAGGCAAGTTACAGTGATATTTTATTGCTGGCCTATGGTCGCAAAGCTGCTGATGAAATGGATCAACGGATCGAAAATAAGCTCGCCACCGATAAAATAAAAGCCGCTACTTTTCATAGTGTCGGACTGGCGATTATCTCACAAGTTGAACGTGCTAAACCGACTATGAGTGTATTTGCAGAAGACGAAAAAGCGAAAGCAAAATGGGTGCAGCAGTGCTTTGAATCATTGATTGAAAACAGTGCCGAGTATCGTCATCTGGTTTTAGATTATTTTAGTAAATACTATTATGTTGAAAAAAATGAATTTGATTTTAAAACATTGGGTGATTATTACAGCTACTTAAATGATAACGATATCCGTAGCCTAAAAGGCGACAAGGTAAAAAGCTTTGGTGAGTTATATATAGCTAATTGGCTGTTTTATCACGGCATAGATTATCAATACGAAGCGCCTTATAAAGTTGACGTAAAAACCATTGAACGCAGACAGTACAAGCCTGATTTTTATTTACCTGAGTACGATATTTACATTGAGTATTACGGCATCGATGACGCTGGCAATACTGCGCCTTACATTGATAAAGCGCAATACCATAGCGAAATTGATTGGAAAAATACCACTCATGCCAGTAATAACACTCACTGTATAGCTTTGACTTATGGGCAACATAAACAAGGTAAGCTGTTAAACGAACTTGAACAAGCGCTTTTAAGTGCGAGCGTGAAAACACAGATATTGCCCTTAGAATCACTGCTCGAAAGCTTAAAAGAAACTGGCAGGATCACCGTATTAGCTGCGTTATTTAGTCAATTGCTGAGTTTATATAAGGCGGCTTATTTAACTGATGCTGATGAAGTTGATGTCATTAAACGCTCCCTTGACGCCAAACAAACAACCCAAGCGTTGGCGCTATTAAAACCAATTTTATCTAACTACAACGCTCACTTGCAGCAGCGCGGTGAAATTGACTTTGATGATATGATTATCAAGGCAATCGAGTATGTTGAGTCGGGCAAGTTTAAATCGCCTTGGCGTTATATTATGGTTGATGAATTTCAAGATATATCACAGCCAAGAGCACGATTGGTTAAAGCACTTCGCGATAGCAACAAAGGTAGTTCAGTATTTGCAGTGGGTGACGATTGGCAAGCAATTTACCGATTCAGCGGCGCTGATATTAAGTTGACCACTGAGTTTGCAACGTATTTTGGCTTTACTACGCAAACGGCGCTGGATCTTACGTTTCGTTTCAATAATAAAATTGGTGAAGTTGCCTCAGCATTTATTAGTAAAAATCCCGCGCAGCTTGATAAAACCATCACGTCTTTGGCTCAAGTAGCTCAGCCTGCGATATCAATATTAAGACGCGGCAATAAAGCGCCGACTACTTTAAATCATTATCACAGCGAGCTACCTGAGCTTGCCAATGGCGCGATAGATGATGTGCTTAATGCAATTAGCGGAACAGTCTGCAAACCAACTACGGTCTATTTTTTAGCACGTTTTTGGTTTCAACTACCTACTAATGCAGATATTAAAGCCATGCAAGTGAAGTATCCGCTGTTAAAAATTCAGTCGCAGTCTTTTCACGCCTCAAAAGGTAAAGAAGCCGATCATGTTATTATTATCGGATTACAAAAGGGTAAACATGGTTTTCCATCTGAAAAAGTTGCGCCCGCAATTATCGAAGCTTTATTACCAGCGCCAGAAAACTTCGCTTACGCACAAGAGCGACGGTTATTTTATGTTGCACTAACGCGCGCAAAACACCGCGCCTACCTCATCGTTGATATGACCAATAGCAGTTGTTTTGTTTCGGAGTTAATTGCTGAACATGACATTGAACTGGATGAATTTACTAGTGATGTTGATCAATTACATAGCGCAGATATAAACTGCATGCGCTGTGATAGCGGGGTATTAAAAAAACACAGTGGTCGTTTTGGGCCATTCTACGGCTGTTCGTTATTTCCGCGTTGTGGGCATAAAGAAAAATCGTGCGAGCAGTGCCAAAGCCCAATGACTCGCAGTCGCTATACAGGGTTTAAATTATGTATAAATACAGCCTGTAACCATCTAGTGCCAACGTGTGATAAATGCGGTGCTGAAATGGTATTACGCAATAGTGCAAAAGGGCAGTTTTGGGGATGCAAAAATTATAAAGGTAATGATCCACTTAGCTGTAAAAATGGCAAAGACAGTAAGTCAATTCAATGGCCCGAGCTTGCTTAACCTATAGATAGATAAGGGCTAAATAGCCCTTATCTATTGTTTAATTTATTGCATCGCAACAGCAAGTTGATGATACAAACCGATACCGATAAGTACGTTAAATGGGAAAGTGATGCCTAGTGAACTGAGCATAGCCAGACCTATATCGGCTTTGGGGATTGCGGCTTTTATAGCGGCAGGTGCTGCAATATAAGATGCACTGGCCACTAAACTCCCCAAGATAACGATTGAGCCTAACTCAAGCGCTAATAAAGTGCCGACACTGACCCCAATCGCGCCTAATATTAATGGACTGATTATAGCAAATAGTGTCAGTTTCCAGTGATGCCAAGGTATAGGGCGTAATGTTTGCGCTGCCGTTAAACCCATTTCGAGTAAAAATAATGCAAGCACGACTTTAAAACTATTGGTTAATAATCCAGTTACTTGGCTGCCTTGCTGTGTGCCATACATCATACCAATAACAACACCGCCTACGAGGAGAATAACGCTCTTATTGGTTAAGGTTTCATGCCAGAGTGCTTTAAGCGATAAGGTATTATCGGCACTATGTTGTTTATCAAGTCGTCGATAAAGTAACAGCCCGACGATAATCGCGGGAAGCTCTAGCATCACTAAATACAGGGTTACTTCAGCACCTACTGCTAGCTGCGCCGATTCAGCATAAGCGAGGGCGACAGCAAATGTCCCCGCGCTTACGGAGCCATAATGGGCGGCGATACTTGCGCTGTTCGCTACCGAAAGTTTTATCACATATTTTAAAATAGGGTAGAGCATTAAAGGTATAAATGCGCCAAGCAGCATCACCGAGCCCATTTCTGGCAATAATTGCCAACTAAGATTGCCGTGTAATACCATGCCGCCTTTTAAGCCTATGGTCAGCATCAGCAGCAAACTTAAGGTCTCGTAAGTTGCTTTTGGAATAACGAGATCAGAACGTAAAATCCCCGCAACTAAACCCAAAACAAAAAACATTACAACAATATCTGGCACACCTTTCTCCTATTAATTTAAAGTTGCGCTATTGTAGATAAAATCATGCATTGTAAATAATAAAATGATTGGTAGTTAGTTATAGGTTATTATCTATGGGTTGATTAATACCAGAGGGGATGTGATAGCGATGGATTTAAGACATATTTCTTTTCGGCTGCTTGAAGTGTTTATGAGTGTAGTAAAAACCGGCTCGATCAGTGAAACCGCACGGCGTTTACACTTAACTCAGCCAACGGTGTCGCTGCAAATTAAACGTTTACAAGAGGCTGTAGATGAGCCGCTGGTGATTATGCAGCAACAAAAACTGCATGTCACAGAAGCCGGGCATGAGTTATTTAGGACTTGCCAACGAGTGTTTGGCCACTTTGATGATTACAACGATTTTTTAGCTGAACTCAAAGGGGGTGAGCGCGGGCGATGTAAAATCGCCATGGTGAATACCGCACAATATATTTTGCCAAAATTACTCGGGCCCTATAGTAATTTGCATCCTCATGTTGAGTTGCCTCTTGAGATTGGCAATAGAGCAGAGGTGTTAGCGCGCTTTGAACGCGGTGAAGATGATATTTATGTATTTAGCCATCCACCGTCACTTGAACATGCAAAGGCGGCGCGCTTTTTAAAAAACCCGCTTGAGTTTATTGTGCCTACTGATCATCCATTAGCGAATCAACAACACGTTGCACTTTCTGAGCTAGTGAAATACCGCTTTTTATTAAGGGAGCCTGGCTCTGCAACCCGGATGTTATTTGAGAGCGAACTGCAAAGACGCGGTTTAGTACTGAGCAACAGCGTGCAAATGGCAAGTAATGAGGCTATTCGTGTTGCAGTATCATCAGGAATGGGAATTGGTGTGCTGTCTCGCCATGTGTTGCCAATAGGAGATCATGGCTTCAAAGTATTAACTGTAAGTGATGCAAGCTTAGCAAGTCATTGGTACTTTGTGATCCGCACTGATCGGCATATTGCTCATGCTGCACGTAGTTTTTTAACATTTGCCCAAGACAACCTTGAACAATACTTAGATGGTCGATGGGTACGTAATGAATTGCATGGGCTGAATCTAAGTTTAGCTGATCAGCAAATTCGTTAGTTGAAAATTCAACCTAGTGAACGAATGATTTTACCGCATTAATTAATATCTGGCGTGGAGTCTCTTAAAACGAGAGTCGGCTGGAATACACGATTAATTGTAATGCCAGGGTGTTTGTAAATATCTTTAAGTACAAGGTTAGCCGCCATTCTGCCCATCTCTGGGACTGGGTTATCTATGGTTGTTAGAGTCGGGTAAAGGTAATTGGTGAAAATCACGTTATCGTAGCCCATAATGGCGAGATCTTTCGGTAAATTAAAACCGTGTTCTCTGGCGAACTTCATCGCACCTGAGGCCATTTCATCATTGGCACAGACAATTGCGCTAAATTGCGCTTTATTTTCAATAAAATGTTTTAAGCCATCATTGCCGCCGGTTTCTTTAAAGTCGCCAATGTAAAAAAGGCTTTCATCAAAGGCTATATTGTATTCAGCAAGCGCTTTTTTATGTCCTACGAGTCGATCTGACGCATCAACTTTAAATTGTGGACCCGCAATATAAGCAATATTTTTGTGACCTTTATTGATCATCGTTTTAGTGGCAAGATAACCGCCCAGAACGTTATCAAGACTAATACAGTTGTCTTTAATTTCCTCAACATAACGGCTCATTAAATAAATGGGGATTTTTCCCTTACTAAGTTCAATTAAATATTCGTCCGATACTATTTCCACATGGGCAATTATGGCATCACAGTTACGACTGATTAAAAATTCAAAGCCATTTTTCTCTTTGTCTTCGTCACTGTGCCCTGCGGTAATAATAACATGCTTACCTGCGGCACGAAGTTGCTGCTCTATCGCCGACATCATTTGGCCAAAGAATGGGCCGTCTAGTTCAGAGACTAAAACACCAACACTACTGGTACGACTCGATGCTAAAGAACGGGCAATAGAACTGGGTTGATAGCCAAGTTGCTGCATTGCTTCGAGCACTTTTTTCTTGGTTTTTTTACTTACATAATCATTGTCGTTCAGAACCCTTGATACCGTAGAGAGAGAGACACCTGCAAGTTCTGATACTTGATAAATTGTAGCCATTAATTTCCTAGCGTGATTATTCGCACTTTATAAAAACGTATTGATAATGAAATATAATTTACACATTACTGCGTCTAAAAGCCAAGTCTTCCGTGATTTTCTGCGTCATTGCGGGTGTCAACGGATAGATAAGCATCAAGGCGGCACCTAAAAAAGCAAATGCTGCGGGGATCCAACTCATTAATAGTTGCATGCCAGGTAATGATTGCGTAATGGTTGCTTCGTTCATGCCGTTATAGCCATAGCCTGCCAATACCACTAATACTAATGCCCCAGCGAAACCGCCGCCAGTTTTTTGCACAAACGTCCCTGCGGAATAAATTAAGCCCGTGGCGCGGCGTTTATTTTTCCACTCAGAATAATCGGCAGCATCCCCTAACATGCTAAAAAACAGGGTAGGCATCATGGCAGCAAAAAATTCAGCTGCACACCCAAAAGTAAATATGGCAACAATGTTGTCAGCAGGCACCCAATAAAATGCTGTGGTTAATAAGCCACTTAATATTAAAGAGATGATAAATAAATTACGTTTGCCTATTAGTTCGGCAAGTTTACCAGTGGCAAGAGCGCCGAGGATAGACACCACTAATAACGCAACGAAGTATTGGCCTGCCATCAGTTCGCTGCCAACCTGATATTTAAAGTAATAAGCAATTACACCATACTTTATACCGTTGAACATCATGGTCAAAAAGCCCATGCCTAATAAAATTAACCAAGGCTTGTTGGTGAGCAAATCAACCATATCACGTTGAGTTCCCGTTAGATTTTGATGATCTTTGTTGAGTAATTTTTTTATCACAACAGTCATCATAGTCATGATAAATGCAAAAAATAGCCCACTGTAGATTTCGCGATAATAAAAGAACAAGGTAGTTGCCAATAATGGCAGAATAATAAAGGGTAAGTTTTTAGTTAAATCTTTGAGCTCTGATTTTAAATTACCACTGGTTGTTTTGTGGGGTATTACCCGCTCTTTGGTGCTAACAAAAGTGATCACCATCAAAACAATTAGTAATGCTGCAAATAAGTACATGGTTAACTGATAACCTTTGGCGTTATCGCCATCGCCAAAATAAGCAACCAGTTCAGGTAAAAAGCCCATCACTAATAAACCGCCTGCAAAGGCTCCGGCAAAGCGAAAACTCGATAGTTTCGTGCGCTCGGTATCGTCTGGACTCATTACTCCCATTAATGCAGAGTAAGGCACGTTACTCACCGTATAAGCTAACGTTAAGCCTATGTAGGTAATGTAGGCGTAAATTAACTTGTTGGTGTCATTGAAATCAGGTGTGGTGAAACACAACACCATGAACAGTCCTAAAAAAGGAGCAGACCATAAAATCCACGGTCTAAATTTACCAAACCGAGTGGTGGTTCTGTCTGCAATCATTCCCATAATGATATCGGTTACACCATCGGATAACCTAACCACCAAAAATAACATAGCTGCGGCCGCAGCCGATATGCCAAATGTGTCAGTGTAAAATACTGCTAGGTAGGCAAGTGCACCTCGCCAAACCAAGTTGGCTCCGGCATCACCCATCGCATAACCGATTTTTTCGTATAAAGGAATTTTGTTCACTGTGTGTTTCTTATTGTTGTTTTTAAAGGAGCACTAGCTAAGTTTACCGGCTAGTAATTAAACTACTATACGCAAGGCCACTGGCTTTTACAGTACGTTGTTGAGTTTGATAATCAACATAAACGATACCAAATCGCTTTGAATAGCCTTCAGCCCATTCAAAGTTATCCATTAGGCTCCATGCAAAGTAGCCATGGATCACCACACCTTGTTCAGTTGCGTTATGCAATGCGTTTAAGTGTTGCTGATAGTAAGCTATGCGATCTGAATCGTTAACTTTACCATCTATCATCTTGTCGGCCATTGCTGCGCCATTTTCAGTAATATAAATCGGTGGTAGGGTATATTTCTCATTTAACGATACTAATAATTCAGTAAGTGCTTGCGGGTAAATTTCCCAACCAATATCAGTTAATAGGCCTTGATGTGGGCGCTCGTCATAAAAATCATCAGCGCTTGCTTGGTAATGTAAACGCGTATAAAAATTAACGCCAAGGTAATCTAATGGCTGCGCAATAATTTCCATATCACCGGGGTGAATATCTGGACGCTGCTCTGCTGGAAGTTGCTCAATAATATCTGGGTATTTGCCAGTCATTACAGGGCGCATATACCAATGGTTAATATAATCATCAGCAAAGGCTGTGGCTTTAAGATCTGCGTCACTTTGTGTTACCGGGTAACAGGGAGTAAAGTTGAGTACGATACCATTAAGTGTCTGTGGGCTATTTTTAGCCAGCACTTGCATCGCTAAACCATGACCTAGTAATAAGTGATGGGCGGCTTTTCGGCCAAATTCCCGACCGACAATACCTGGGGCATGCACACCAATTTCATACCCTAAATAAGAGCTGCAAAAAGGTTCATTTAAGGTTGAATATGAATAAACACGATCACCAAACGCTTTGCTAATAAGATCTGTGTAGTGAGCAAATTCATAGGCGGTATTACGATTTAACCAGCCGCCTTGATCTTCTAAATACTGCGGTAGATCCCAGTGATATAAAGTGACAAATACCTTGATGTTGCGGCGTTTAAGTTCATCTAGAAGATCAGTATAAAATTTCACACCTAATGGATTTAAACTACCATCTTGATGCATTACGCGTGGCCAAGAAATTGATAAACGATAGGCATCAACGCCCAGAGAATCTATTAACTCAATATCTTGAGGCCAACGAGTGTAGTGTTCACAGGCGATTAGACCATTTGAGTTATCGGCAATTTTATCGTCTTGAGCACAAAAGGTGTCCCAAATACATGGCAGACGATCTGCTGCACCACCTTCAATTTGAAATGAAGCAGTTGCTACGCCAAAAGTGAAGTCTTTGCTCAGTAGCGGCGAGTGTTTAGGTAAAGATAATTGTTTCATTAATAGAAAACCTCTGCTTTCTTTTTATAGTCCGTGATGCTGTTATTTTTAGCTTTTAAAGCTAACATATCTGAAAGCGCTTCCATATTTAATTTGATTAATGCCAATAGATGGTATTTAATGACTTTAAGGAAGCGCTTCCATATTTAGGTTAGTGACTATTTCTTAACAGGTCAACAGTTAAATTTTAATTTCAATGATGACAAAAAATAGTTCTACCGTTGCTTAGATGAATAAACCGCTTGGTCTCGCTTTTGTAATACAGCAGGTACTTAGAGTCTTTTAAGCAGCAATGAGTTGATAATAGATAGGTATATAAAAATGAAAACACACTTACACACAGCTAAGTTACCTACACTAAGTTTGTTAGCTGGATTAGTTACTCTGGCTGGTTGTTCAGCAAGCGAAAGTAAAGATACGTCTCAAAATAATAGAGCTGTTGAACAAATGCAGCAGCAACAATCGCTAGCTATTTGGCCAAAGCTGAATAATGTGGTTCGAGCTGATCCGCAAATTGAGTCTAAGATTGCTCAGTACTTGCAGACGATGACATTAGAGCAAAAAGTTGCGCAGATGATTCAACCTGAGATCCGCGATATAACGACTGATGATATGCGTAAATATGGTTTTGGCTCGTATTTAAATGGCGGAGGCTCATTTCCGAACGCGAATAAACATGCCACACCACAAGATTGGATTGCACTTGCTGAACAGATGTATCAAGCATCGGTTGATGATTCTCTTGATGGCATCGATATTCCTACCATGTGGGGCACCGATGCTGTACATGGTCATAATAACGTGATTGGTGCAACGTTATTTCCACATAACATTGGCTTAGGCGCAGCAAATAACCCCGCTTTAATAGAAAAAATAGCCGCTGCGACGGCAATCGAAGTGATGGTTACTGGTATTGATTGGGTATTTGCGCCGACTGTTGCTGTTGTACGTGATGACCGCTGGGGTCGAACTTATGAAGGGTATTCTGAAGATCCAGAGATTGTCCGCCGGTACTCAGTTGCCATTGTTAACGGCTTGCAAGGCCATGCCGATGGTGATTTTTTAAGTAATAAGCGGGTGATTAGCACAGTTAAACACTTTTTAGGTGATGGCGGTACCGTCGATGGTGACGATCAAGGTAACAATATCGATTCAGAGCAAGCCTTGTTTGATACTCATGCTCAAGGCTACATTGGTGGTTTGTCGGCTGGTAGTCAATCTGTTATGGCGTCGTTTAATAGCTGGCATGGTAAGAAAAATCATGGCAATAAATACCTGCTTACCGATGTACTGAAAACGAAAATGGGCTTTGATGGTTTTGTTGTTGGTGATTGGAATGGCCACGGACAAGTTGTAGGTTGTAGTAACGAAAGCTGCCCACAGGCTGTAAACGCGGGGCTTGATATTTTTATGGTTCCTACGGGGGCGTGGAAACCACTTTATGAAAATACGATAGCGCAAGTGAAAGCCGGTGAAATTGCCATGAGCCGAATTGACGATGCTGTTGCGCGTATTTTAAGAGTCAAACTAAGAGCGGGTTTATTTGATAAACCGAGCCCTGCAAAACGTCAGTTCTCAGGTAAAACGCAGTTAATTGGCGCGCAAGCGCACCGCGATATTGCGCGACAAGCTGTGCGTGGATCACTGGTGTTATTAAAAAACAACAACAATACTTTGCCGATAGCGGCTAATTCACGAGTATTAATTGCCGGAGATGGCGCAGATAATATTGCTAAGCAAGCGGGGGGCTGGAGTATTACTTGGCAAGGCACCAATAACGAAAATACCGATTTCCCTGGTGCTACGTCAATCTTTGCGGGTTTAAAAGCGCAGATCACGGCCGCAGGTGGAGAGGCCATTTTAAGTCCTGATGGACACTTTACACAAAAACCTGATGTGGCGATTGTGGTGTTTGGAGAAGAACCTTATGCAGAAGGCCACGGTGACAGGGATAATCTTGAGTTTGAGCGTAATAATAAAAAGTCGTTAGCGTTATTAAAACAGCTTAAATCAAAAGGCGTGCCGGTCGTATCGGTATTCATTTCAGGTCGACCAATGTGGGTTAACGCTGAGTTAAATGCCTCTGATGCGTTTGTCGCCGCATGGCTACCGGGTACAGAAGGACAAGGTGTGGCCGATGTATTATTAACTGACGCAGGAGGTGATATTCAGCATGACTTTACTGGTAAATTGTCGTTTTCATGGCCAAAATCACCACTGCAAACCGCAGTAAATAGAGATGATGTAGACTATTCGCCACTATTTCCTTATGGCTTTGGTTTAACCTATACAGATAAAAATACCCTGGCAGATAATTTAAATGAAGACTCAGGTGTTGATATAGCTAGTTTGCCTAATATGGCTATTTTTAATGGCGTGCTGACTGATCCATGGCGATTGTTTTTAAAGTCAGCACAGCAGCAAGTTCAAGTAGCTAGCAATAGCGTTGAATTAGCAGGTATTAGTTATCGTACTGAAGATAAAAATATTCAAGAAGATGCAATGGCATTTGTATTTACAGGTATAGGCCTTACTACAGCCGAAATCAATAGTAACTTCACTGAAGATAAAGTGGCTTATATCGAAGCAAACTCAGCGCTGAGTTTTGATTACAAGATAAATAGCGAATTTGCTGCTCCATTATTTGTTGCTATGAGTTGCGAGCATGGTTGTGGTGGACGTGTTGATATCAGCGCAGAACTCAAAAAGGCTACATTAAATAGATGGCAAACACTCAGCATAGACTTAACCTGCTTTACTGAGCAAGGCGTTGATTTTTCAAGAGTGATTAGCCCATTTTCATTACAGAGCACGGGTAACGGTTCGGTTTCTGTGGCGCATATCAACTTTGTGCCAGAGGGAGCAAAACAGGCAACAATTATCTGCCCAGATAGTTAACTTAGTCTTTGATTTTGTTTTGTTGTGCAAAGCCCTTTAAGTGATTAAAGGGCTTTTTATGCTCACTCAGATTACTCCGCAGAACAATATTGTTGTAAGAACGCTTTATGTGTTGGCAATTGTGCCACGCGTTGAGTAATTTGCTGTTTGATACTGTTCAGAAAGTGGCTTAACTCATCATCACTCATCAGGCTTGCAATTAAATGGTATTGTTTGGGTTTGATACCTTGACCCAACATTACTTGCACCCATGAGTCGACTCTAAAAATATCGCCGTCATCTAAAAATACCCGCCCAGTTTCTTTGAATAAACTAATTTTATGAACAAGGGTATCAGGCACTTCCATATTTTTACAATGACGCCAAAATTCGCTATCAGTGCGATCAGTGACTTTATAATGCAAGACAATAAAATCACGAATATTTTCAATCTCACTTTTTAGCTGTTTGTTGTATTCGTGGATTGCTTGTTCGGTAATACCATCAAATGGAAATAGCCGGATAAAGCGAATAATGCCCGACATAATTAAATGAATACTGGTAGATTCAAGTGGTTCAACAAAGCCACTGGCAAGCCCCAGAGCAAGGCAGTTTTTATTCCAGCCTTTGCGGCGGCGGCCAGTTTTAAATTTAATTACTCTGGGTTCAGTGAGAGTTTCACCTTGAATATTACTGAGTAAAAGCTGCTTTGCATCAGTATCGTTTAAATAACGGCTACAATACACTAGACCATTACCTACGCGCTGTTGCAGAGGAATTTGCCACTGCCAGCCTGCATCATGTGCTATTGAGCGGGTATAAGGCACTATATCATCGCTAATGGCTCTAGTTTGTACTGCAATTGCGCTATCGCACGGCAGTAAGTGTGACCAATCTTCATAGCCGGTATGCAAAGCCTGTTCAATAAGTAGTCCGTTAAAGCCGGTACAATCAATAAAAAAATCACCATTTACGATACTTTCATCTGCAAGAGTTAGGCTGTTTATGAAGCCCGAAGTGGCGCATTTATTAACGTGGATTATTTTTCCCTCTAGACGTTTAACCCCTAGTTGTTCTGAAAATTCACGTAGGAATAATGCATAACGACTCGCATCCATATGAAATGCATAATTAATTGGATTTTGCTGATTAAAAGCACACTTACCTTGTTTAGCTGCTTGCAGTTCATAACAGTAATCACCAAACTCGGATTCAAGTCCTAATGTTAAGCTGTGTAGCCAAAAATGATGAAATTCACCTGCCCAGCATTCTTTGCCCGTCATGCCAAATGAGTGAATATAATCGGTGTTTTTTTCGCCCCAGTTTTCAAAACTGATCCCTAATTTAAAGCTTGCTTGGGTAGCTTTCATAAATGCTTGCTCATTTATGCCAAGTAATTTATGAAAAGTGCGGATCGGTGGAATAGTAGCTTCACCAACACCAACCGTAGCAATGTCGTCGGATTCGATAAGGGTGACATTGATATTTTTACCAACGAGTTTACTGAATGCAGCCGCAGCCATCCAACCAGCTGTACCACCGCCAGCGATCACCACATTTTTTATAGGTTTGTTGTGTGTCATTGTCAGGTTAAGCCTTATTGTTTAAAAGTTGATTTAATAATGCGCGATTTGTTGGTAACCCTTGTAAGTATTTGGCAATTTTTTCACGGTTTTGCTGATAAAAATACTGCCCAGCTTTAGCGTTATTAAAGGTATTTTCTGCTGTTGTATTTTGCGTGTGAAAGCCCATTCCATACAATACATATTGATAGCTGGCAGAGGGGACTACCTCTTCGTTTTCAATTAAATCAAACCTGCTTGGTGGTTGATATTGCCAAAGTGCCAGCAATTCATTCAAACGAGTAGGAATGCTCGATGGTTTTTTTATATCACGCCAGTATTGACTATCATCACGTTCACTTAATATGTAATGTAACTTTAAAAAGTCGATTACTCGCTGCCAGCGATAACTAAAGCGCTGATTAAATCGTTTAGCCAGCAAGTCCATATGAGTACGGTTTTGCGGCATTTGTTCGCTTAACATGCTGATTGAAAGCTCCACCATCGCCAGTGCTGATGCTTCAAGTGGCTCTATAAAACCTTGCGACATACCAACAGCAACACAGTTTTTTACCCAAAACTGTGTGCGGTAACCAGGAAGAAAACTCAGCTTGCGAGTTTGTATTTGCTCGGCGACTTGTTCACCAACAGATAGCGCAGCATAGCTCTTTAAGGTGTTCACAGCGGTTTGTTCATCGCAGTATTTATCGCTATAGGTATAACCGATACCACGACGACTCGGTAGACCAATATCCCAGATCCAACCATGTGGCTGCGCCGTTGATAAAGTGGCTGAGGCGATCTCTTGTTGATTATCGTTATAAGGGAGATGTGCAGCGATAGCGCTATTATTAAAAAGAATATGATCTTGTGTGATAAGCGTTGCGCCATAGTGCTCACCAATCAAACGCGCTCGAGCACCGGTACAATCAATGAATAAGTCGCCGTCTATGTCACCGTGCTTTATGGTGGTGAGTGAATGAATATAATCGTCATGACTATTTTTTACTTCGATGACGTCATCAATAATATGATGCACATTGAGTTTTTCTACGCAGTGGTGTTTTAAAAATGTGGCAAACTTACCGGCATCAAGATGATAGCCGTAATTAGTGACCGCCGCGTATTCTGGTGTGTGTAACTGCTTAGGTGCAAGTGATGCTTGGCAAACAAAGCTTTGCATATTAACGGCGTCGGCATATTTTTGAGTGCTTGCATGATGTTGCCAGTAAGCGTGTAAATCGGTTTCTAAATAGCCTTCGGGAGTCATAAACGGATGATAGTAGTTTTCGCCTATATTTATGTTACGCCAGTTTATGAATTTTGAACCTTGCTTAAATGAAGCATCGCAGTGACGTATAAAATCTATTTCTTCGATACCAATTCGCTTGAGCGTATTGCGCATAGACGGCCAAGTGCCTTCGCCTACACCTGAAATAGCAATGTTTGCAGACTCTATTAAGGCAATCTTTTGTTTAGGGTGTTCAGCGGCTAATAGCCCTGCACTTAGCCAACCTGCTGCGCCACCACCTAATACCACAATGTGTTGTATTTTATTATTCATTGTGTGCTCTGTTGTTTTAATAAAATTGCTATTAACCTGCAACGCAAAAAGCCGCTAACAACTAGCGGCTTAATACTCATGGCGTTAATGAGTCAATAACCCTTGCTTAGAAGTTATAACGCATACCAATATTATAGCGTGCACCATTTTGTTCTAAATTCCATAACTGTGCTTCATACCGGCCATGTTGGCGCATATTTTGTTCAGTAATGTTAAGCCCTTCGACAAAGAACGACATTTGTTCACTGTAGTTGTAAGCAATATTAAAATCAATTTGGTAATACTCTTCTGTAAAGCCCGGTTCGTTAACGTAACGGGCAGCACTGTTTAAGAATTTATCACGCCAGTTATAGGCGATACGCGCCTGAAACTTATCGTTTTCGTACATGGCTATAAAGTTAGCTGTGTCGCTTAAGCCAACAAGGGCAAATTGTGTGACGGTTGGATCAGCGGCTACATTATAATCAATATCACCATTTACTATGGTGTAGTTAGCTTGTAAGCCAAAACCCGTGTCGCCAAAGAAGTGTTGTACGGCAAATTCATAACCATCAATTTTGGCATCTTTACTGTTGGTTGGTACTTGTGCCGTAAAGTCCATCAGTGGGTCATCACTGTTTGGTAGAACGTCGTAAGCGGCTTCAAATTCTTCATAGCTCATCGAGTCAAATGCTACACCATTTTCCATTGCAGCGACCATTTGGAATAAATTTGAATCAGTAAACGCAAAACCTTGTGCCTCAAGCTCTGCTTTGGCTGCTTGTGCTCTTGGACCCGCAGATGCATCGCGTAAGCCGTAGTAGTTTTGAGTCATTGGTGATAGACCAATAAAATTATCTACTTTTTTATTAAAGTAACCAATCGACACATAACTTAGATCAGTGAAGTACCACTCAGCAGATACATCAAAATTATTCGATTCAAGTGGGACAAGGCTAGGGTTACCAGTTGCTGCTGGTGCATTAGTGGTGCCTGGAATGATCGAAGGGCCGGTAGGTACACCTACCGTTGCCGCAGAACTTAAATTGTCGTAAGTAGGGCGGGCAATAGTGGTACTGTAAGAGGCGCGAAGAGTCACATCCTCAATAACGTTAATGTTAAAATCTAAGCTAGGTAAAAAATGGTTATAGCTTGAGCTCAAGGAATAGTCATCTTTATTGGTGCCGTAACGCACATTAAAGTCGTTGTTACCTTCCCATGCAACTGCATCAGGTAAATCAATATTAGCAGTTGAGGTAATATCGGTTGTTTCATAGCGCGCACCAATCACAAGGTTAAATACCATACCATTGATTTCGTTACTGTAATTATATTGTACAAATGCCGCTTGAATATCTTCTTCAATAGTGCGATTTGTTGCAAAGGCGCCATCAGCCGCAAAATTGAACCCGTATTGATCTGCCGCCCAGTAACCAATCTGTGAAGCACTACCGGTAAAGCCTTGATCAAACGAACCACTGGTATCGTAATCATCAAATTCGGCTAAAAAATTAGTTGGATCTAAATAGCCATCGGGTAGTTCACCAGGGTTTTCAATGCCCCAGTTACCCATTGTATTACGTGTTAGCGATTGTAAAGAGTGACTTTCCATTGAGCGTGACTCAATACCAAAGTCGATACTGCCGTTGTCTATGAGATAACTACCGTGTAGTCGAAATTCATCAACGGTTGATTCTTGACTTGCAAAGTTTGCATCTAAAATTGAGCTACCTACATCAGCTTGATCAAGCGCTCCTGAGCAGTTTAGATTTGTGCGACTACAGTCATCGAAATCTATTACCATAGAGGGTAAGTCACGGCTAAAGTCAACTTGTTGTGCGGCCACGACATTGGCACCTAAGCCTGCATTTATCCAACTACCATAAGGCGCATCGGGTTTGCTGGTGGCTTTTGAGCTGTGGGCATCAAACGTAAAGTTCAGTTGATCACTAAAGTAGTATTGAAGGTTTAAACCGATTGAATTATTTTCGTTTACTTGATTTTGCTCTTGTAATGCTAAGCCTAAGTCGCGAGTGGATAAGTCGCGGCGTTCTTCACGGTAATAAATAGGTGTTTTAACAGCATTGTCATCAAATGTTAAATGGGTTTTATAGTTGTCCATCCAAATTGATTGCTCTGCACGGGCTTCAAATAACTCTTGCTGTGAGTAAGTATAATCAAGTATTGCGGTAAACGAGTCAATAGGGCTGTATTGCAATGTTAATTGAGCATTAGTACGAGTTCGCTCACGATCTGCAATGGTGTAGCGCAAGTCTGATGGCATTGAATAATACTGGCCCATCGCAGGAGCATTTTCTAATACAATGTCATCTGCTGCTTGAGGGATGGTGCCATCATATTCTGTGGTGCGCCATTCGCCAACAAATGCCCCGGTTGCTGAACTATCACGCTGTTGCATACTTGCTGTGAGTGAAGCACCAAATTTAGCATCTTCATCTGTCCAGCTAAAGATCCCTGAAATTTCTGGAGTAACATCATCGCCGACACGGTTAGTTGTATCGTGCTGTGCTTTAACACCAATATTGGCAACTAGGCCAGGGTTATCAAGCGGACGAGCAGTATTGATATTAATGGTTGCACCAATGCCACCAGATGCGATGCTTGCTTTACCTGTTTTATATACTTCCACTGATTTCACACTTTCTGAGGCAAGATTAGCAAAATCATAGGCTCGAGAGTTTGGAGCACCACCACCAGCAGGAAGAGAGGCCGCAGGCATTGTACGTCCGTTTAATGTCACCATATTATAATCTGGACCAAAACCACGCACCGTCACTTTAGAACCTTCACCATTGCTGCGGTCAATTGAAACACCGGTAATGCGTTGCAGCGATTCAGCTAAATTAGTGTCTGGAAATTTACCAATGTCTTCTGCAGAAATGGCATCAACAACCCCAGAAGAGTAACGCTTAAGCTGAGTTGATTCTTTGATACTGCCTTTAAAACCGGTGACTTGAATCACTTCTAATTCACTTTGTTGTTCAACCTCGGCGGCAAACGTAGACATAGTGGTTGCGGCACCTAAAATCAAAGATAAGCTGGTGGCTAACTTTGTTTTCATTAAAATATGCTTGGACATTAGACTTCCCTCGTACTGTTATCATTATTATTTACTCGCCACAAAAATGCGGCGGTATCACTGTGTGTGGAAGCGCTTCCATAGCGGCTTGTATTAATTTCTGTGGAAGCGCTTCCAGAAAGGCTAGTGTAATTTTTATGTTGCGTCAACAACTGTGTTTAATTTATTGCAGCTAAAATGTATTAAATTTGTTTATTTGGATGTGGTGTTTATTGTTTTATATATAATTATCGGTCAATTATTTTTTATTTTCATCTTTGTAACTTTATTAGGTAAATGAGTGTTCGCATGGTTTTTATGCCCATAAATATGAAAACAACTGAACTTAAACGGGAGGCTAAGTGAATGATGGAGTAGCAATTAGCATAAGCAAAAAGTATCTTATTGTTATTATCTAATTGCGTTTGGTATATTTATAACGTATTGTTTGTTATCAATTAACATGGAATATATCGTACTTCCCGCGATTAAGTAAGAGTCGTTATGTTGTTAACTCACGTCAGAAATACCCACATAAAAGAAATCATGTCATGGTTTTTAAATGAAGAAGAAGTTCATGCATGGGCTGGGCCTAATTTTAGATACCCGTACGATTTTAATTCTTTCAAAAAGGGTTTAAAACTTGATGAAATAAACTCATTTGTATTGCTTGCTGATGATAATACGCTAATGGCTTTTGGTCAGTTTTATTTACGTATTGGTCGTTGTCATCTAGGTAGGTTAGTGGTTAACCCTGAGTATCGTGGCGGTGGCATTGTAGCAACACTAATTATGAAGCTCAGTGAAGTAGGTCAATTAACTTTAGCTACGCAAACATGTTCTTTATTTGTATTAGCTCATAACAAAAGTGCGATTAAAGCGTATAAAAAACTTGGCTTTGTGCTTGCTGATTACCCAGAGCCAATACCACTTGCTAATTGTTTGTATATGACAAAGACACCAGGCTAAGTTTAATCAGTGGATTCAGTGCTTAAAAAAATTACAATTCAGTTCGGTTACATAACACCGTTGGCAACATGGTCGGTTTGTTGATCACTAATAACTACTTGATCTCGGCCTTTTGCTTTAGCGATATATAAGCGTTTATCGGCTTGATCTAACAGTGTTTTAATTGAAGCATTGGCATCATAACTACTGCTAATTCCCACACTTACTGATAAATTAATAGTGTTTCCTTTAAAACGTAAGCTATGCCCTCTAATTGCATCACAGAGTTTTTGAGCAGTTACCTGAGCTTGATTAAGAGATTGATCAGGGAGTAATAAAGCAAACTCTTCACCACCAATTCGCGCAGCAATATCGTTATCATTTAGCTGTGCCATGATATGTTGCGCGATCCATTTAATAGCGGTATCACCTGTGCTGTGACCATATTTATCATTAACACTTTTGAAGTAATCAATATCGATCATAACTATCGAAAATGATTGCTGATATGCAACGCCTTGTTTGAGGAGTTTTTCACCTTGCATAAAAAAACCACGTCGATTTAAGAGGCGGGTGAGCACATCGTGATTGACTAGTCGCTGAAGGTTTTCTTCAATATTTACAAATAATAAAAACGGCAATACCAAAGCTGTAGCAGTCGCTAGAATGACATGGCTTACTAAAATTATTTGTAGCCAAAGACTATAATCAGTTGCAGAATTACTAACCAAAGGAGCTACTAACATAAATGCTTGTATATACATGATCAAACAATGGCTAATAAAACAGCCGGACAAGATTTTTTGTTGCATTGGTGCTACGCATTTCATCTTATGAACTAAACATGCGCCGTAAATAAAGAGTGTTGCAATAACAATACTTGTCACCAATTGGCCTGCTGTAATAGCATAGATTGGTAGTAACACAATTGCACTGACAATCACTAAGGTTAAAAAGTGCCGGTTAGTATTTTTAGTGAGGTTAGTTACTTTCTGCAAACCAATAAGAGCGAGTATAGGACTAATTATGATGCACATATCAGCCAGATAGTGCGTAATAAAAGGGTTATCAAGCACTATTCGCAGGCATGCTAAGATTTGCGCGGCCACAAATACCATACACGACCCGCCTAAGTATAAATAACAGGGTTGTTTTTTATAATTATAAACGGTAAAAAAAAAGCCGCCGATCAGGACATTCAAAAGTAATGATATGCTCATCACAGTAGGTAAATGTAGCATTATGAATCTGCCTTGTTTAATCGAGCTGCTTTAGTCACTGTTGTTATAATTATTATGTATTAGTATTTAAATAGCAAGGTAGTATTAAATTGCTGCATTTATTGTAATAGGTTTGTAAGTGCACTGTCTAATTTTTTATAACGAAAGCAATAGTTGCTATCAAGTGCTTTAGTTGGTTGTACATATTGTCCGTAAAGCAGCAAATCTGCCATTTCACCCATTACTAATTTTAGTACCCATGCAGGCATAGTTATTTTTGCTGGTCGATTTAATACCTTACCTAAACTTTGACTAAATTCGCTATTTGATACAGGTGTTGGAGCGGTCATATTAATTGCGCCGCTGAGTTGCACGTTATTGATAATATGTATAATTAAATTAATCATATCCTCGATATGTATCCATGACATGCCTTGCTGGCCATCAGCAATAGGACCACCTAGTGCTAATTTAAATGGTGGTAACATTTTGGCTAATGCACCACCATTGTTAGCTAAAACGATACCGGTACGTAATAAACATACTCGAGTATTGACTGATTCTGCTTGCAGGGCGGCTTGTTCCCAATCATGGCATAGTTGATGACTAAATTCAGAGGTCACATCAACAAAGCTTTCGTCAATTACACTGGTGGATTGGCGACCGTAAAATCCGACCGCACTGCCTGATATAAAAGTATGCGGCGGTGTATCGCATTGGTTAATTGCAGCGCTAATTTGTTGAGTGAGCGAAATACGGCTGTCTCGCAGTATTTGTTTTTGTTTGTCGCTCCAGCGTTTATTTACGATGGGTTCACCGGCTAAATTAATAATGCAATCGAGATTATTAAAATCAACCTCTTCAAGGGAGTCAGTCGTATGAATGTTCTCACCTAACAGTTTTGTCGCATTTGCAGGATTGCGGGTGAGCACTGTCAATTGATGTTCTTTGTTCAGCTCAGGGCACAAATGACGACCGATCAGGCCTGTTGCGCCAGTTATTAAGATATGCATAGCAATATAAAACTCTTTTAGTAATTATTTATTGGTTATACGTAGGGTAGGCTGCTTTGATCACTTTGCAAATATTTCATTCTACAGACTTTTCACATACACTAGCTGCAGTTTATATTTTAAAGGATTGTAGTTTGGCTAGTTTAACTGGGGTAAACAAAAGTTTAGTTATCTTTGCAGCGTTGGTGGTTGCTTTAGCCGGTATTAAAGCGGCAAGTGTAATTGTCATTCCGTTTGTACTTGCAGCATTTATTGCCATTATTTGTAGTCCTTTATTAAGTTTTTTTGGTCGGTACAAAATACCTAAAGGCATCGCGATTATGTTAGTGATGTTGATGGTGGTTGGCTTAGGGGTTAGCCTTGCCAGCTTAGTCGGGCAATCATTGACTGACTTTTCACAGCATTTACCTGAATATAAAAGTAAGTTACAGGATGAGTTTATTTGGTTGGTTGATGTTGCTGCCAAGTACAATATTTTGCTCAATAAAGAGCAAGTTATATCAATGTTCGACCCAGGAAAAATGATTGATGTTGCCACCGGTATGCTGACTGGCTTAGGTGGCGTGATGGCAAATTTGTTCTTAATTATTTTAACTGTGGTATTTATGCTTTTTGAAGGGCCTATGCTTAGTCATAAAATTCATATGGCATTAGACGATCCTGATATGAAAATGCAGCAAATAGACCGTTTTTTAAATTCTATTAATTCTTATTTAGCGATCAAAACAGTGGTGAGTGTTGGTACTGGTGTATTAGCCGGGCTACTACTGTGGTTCTTAAATGTTGACTACTTCGTGTTATGGGGAGTAATGGCATTTATGTTTAATTACATCCCTAATATTGGCTCTATTATTGCCGCTATCCCAGCTGTTTTATTAGCTTTGATCACACAAGGACCATTGGTCGCAGGGATCGTAGGTGCAGGTTATTTAACTATTAATACCGTGATGGGTAATATAGTCGAACCAAAGTACATGGGCAAAGGTTTAGGGTTGTCGACCTTAGTGGTATTTTTATCATTGATCTTTTGGGGCTGGCTGATTGGCACTGTAGGTATGTTGTTATCGGTGCCACTGACGATGATTGTTAAAATTGCCCTAGAAACCAGTGATGAAGGACGTTGGTTAGCGACTCTTTTGGGTAATGGTGAAGAAATCGAGTCACCGTCTAAATAGCCACAGTGGTGGTTAGATAGGTTGTTTTAATACAGTGATGTGCTGCTCTAACATACGCAATTCACAGCGTTTATATACAATAGCAGCTTGGGTGGCGTTAGGTACTTTGTGTAAATAACGCCATTTACAGCTGTCTTCCACGTATTTATCATGACTAATAATGCTACGTTTAAAGATTGGTAGCAACTGAGTATTACCGCTATCTTCTTGGATCTTATTTAAATCTAAAGTGATTTTATTTATCCAGGTTTGTTGAATGCGGGTTAAGCTTTCTATTTGTTTATCTAAACATTGAATATATTTTTTAGCTTCATCAGGTGTTGCTTGCTCAACGACAGTACATTGCTCTTCTGCTGCAAACGTTGTTGTACTCAGTGCTAAAATTAGTGCTGAGATTGTTGTTAACCGACTATTTTTTATCATTATAGTTAAACTCTAAAATAAATTTCGCGCCGCCTAAGGTATCAGCATCTAAAATAGTCAGGGTACCGTGATACGACTTTACTAAATCTGACACAATCGCCATACCGACACCATGCCCGCTTTCGTAGGTGTCCAAGCGGGTACCTCGAGTAAGTAAGGACTCGCGTTTATCAATCGGCACACCGGGCCCATCATCACTAATAGCGATGGTGAGATTGCGTTTTTGAATGACTTGGATATCGACTTGTGAACGACAAGCTTTACAGGCGTTATCAATTAAGTTACCGAGTAGTTCGAGTAAATCAGTCTTGTCACCTAAAAAGTAATCTTTGTCTTTAACCGCATGGGTAAAAATAATATCTTTATCGCGGTAAACTTTACTCATTGCATTGAGGATTGAATCGAGCACCGGCTTAATGGCTGTTTGTTTTTTCCAAGTATCAGATGCACCTGTTGCAGCACGTTTTAATTGGTGTTCGATCATCACATTTATACGGTCAAGCTGCTCTTGGGCATCGGCATCGTTGGCAAGCGGGCTCGATTTTAATACTGCCAGTGGCGTTTTAAGTGCGTGAGCTAAGTCGCTTAAAGACGCACGATAGCGCTCTTTTTGGCGTTGCTGAGTTTCGAGTAGTAAATTTAAATCGGCTTTTATAGTTTGCAGCTCAACAGGATAAAGTCCTTTAATTTCTTGAATATCACCTGACTCAATGGCTTTTATTTCTTTATCCAGTCGTTGCAACGGCCGCGCGCTCCACACAAAGCCCACAGCCATTAATGCTGCAATGGCTACACCCATGACGTACATCCAGTTTACAAGGGTTTGTTTAAAACCATCCATTAACCGCAGTAGAGCATCGTTGCGTTTTAATAAAATAAAGCGAGCATGCTCTGACTGGTCAATGTTATTTAAAATAACGGTTAGGCTAAGTTGCCAATACACTGTATTTTTATATTCCACACGACGAAAGTCGGCAGCGCCTGCTTTGGTTTCTAGTTCGTCAGGCACAAAGTTAACATTTACCGCCGACTCAGAGTGCCATACAGGCTGTTCTTCACGATAGATCATCGCATAAGTATCAGAATTTAAACGATTCAATTCAGGAGCTAAAATAGTGCTGGGCATGATAATGCCGCGCTCAGTAAAATCGACTTCTGAAATTAAAGAATATAAATGGGCTTCGAGGGTTTTTTCGGTGGCTTCGACTAATGAAGCGTAGTACGCCTTACCAATAGAGAAGAATAGGATAGGTAAAGCGACTAATAAAACAAAGACAAGGATAAATCCTTGCCTTACTTTTAACGGTATTTGCGATGCTACCACTGACTTTTAAGCCTGTAACCGCGTCCGCGTAGTGTTTCTACTGGATTTAAAGTACCATCAGGGTCAAGCTTTTTACGTAAGCGCAGTACGAATACTTCGATTACATTTGAATCTAAATCAAAGTCTTGATCATATATGTGCTCTGTAAGCTCAGATTTAGAAATCACTTTTTGTGGATTAACCATTAAATACTCAAGCACTTTGTATTCGTATGCGGTGAGACTTAGTTCTCGGTCATCAACCCACACTTGTTGTGAGCGGGTATGAATTTTAATAGGCCCAGCAGTCATTTCAGGATTTGCTTTACCTGCGCTACGACGAATTAACGCATTACAACGCGCTATTAACTCTTCAACATGAAATGGTTTAGTTAAATAGTCATCAGCACCAGCATCAAGTCCTTCAACTTTATCTTGCCAACGGTCACGTGCTGTTAAAATCAGAATTGGAATGGTGACCCCTTGTGCACGGGCTTTATTGATCAGTTCAATACCATCGATTTTTGGTAAGCCTAAATCAACTACCGCCATATCAAGAGGATATTCTGTGATGTGAAATAAACCAGCTTCGCCATCATGACAGAGATCGACACTATAACGTTCTTTTTCTAATGCATTACGCAGATTGTCTGCTAAGTGTAAATCATCTTCAATTACTAAAATTCGCATTTCTTAATCCTTCTTCACTTCGCCGGTCTTTTTATTGACATGAACGTCGACGACATGGCCGTCCGATTTTAATATTCTTACAGTATAAATATCGTTAAGTACGGTAATTTTAAGAGTTTTACCATCTTCGACTTTTTTAGCAAGCTCAACAGCTTGTTTTTTATTGATCTCAGCTTTATTGACTTGAGATGCAGCTTGGCTACTAGTCGAAAAAACACTCGAAAATAGCACAGTGATGGCGACGCTGAGAGCTAACACAGTACGCATGATGAGAAACTCCTAAACCAGACCTGAATAGTTTAATGAACCAAGTAGCTATAATTCAAGTGAAAAATCACTAAATCTGATGATTCAATGCAACAGAGTTTAATTAACATCCGGTGAACAAACACTGAATTGTGGTGATTTGACTCAAAGTCTTATAGCCATTGCATTAAAATCTGGTTCATTTAAATAGTATAATCCTGTTTGATTGTTGGTTTTACTTAGCCAGGAAAAACTTTTTTAAACGGTTTAACTTGTGAGTTTTCATATACGCCGCCGTTGACGTAAGGATCTGCTGCAGCCCATTCGCGAGCTGCTTCTAATGAGCTAAATTCTGCAATCACTAAAGAACCAGTAAAACCAGCGTCAGCTGGCTCGGCGCTATCAATGGCAGGTAATGGACCTGCTGTCAGTAATCGGCCTTGCTTCTCTAATTCTTGCAAGCGTGCTAAATGAGCAGGGCGGGCGGCTTTTCTTAATTCTAAGCTATTTTCAACATCAGTTGAGTAAATCATATACAACATGGTGTGTTCTCTGGATTTCAATATTATTGGAATTATGCTGATATTAGCACAGCAAAATTAATAGGCGAATAAATTACGATTAGTTTAGAGCGCTATTAAAGCGCGAAAGCTTTACGCAGTTTTTAGTTAACTTTCGAGGCTGTAAATTGATGCTGCGATTTAATCACTGTTAGCTTGAACAAATTTTAATCTTAAAAGAACAACAACCTCTAAGGTTTACAGTATCATTATATTTTTAAGTGGAATCTGCTTGAAAAGCCCAGCACAACACTGGTAGAGTCGCTTGAATGGTACAAAATAATAATAAGGTTTTTAAATGAGCGATACTCGTGAGCATTTTAGCTCCCGCCTCGGATTTATATTAGCAGCTGCTGGCTCTGCGGTCGGTATTGGTAACTTGGTTGGTTTTCCAGTCTCAGCAACAAAAAATGGTGGTGGTGCATTTTTGCTCGTTTACGCGCTATTTGTTGTGTTTATTTGTTTGCCGGTAATGATGGCAGAGATGGCAATGGGACGCCAAGCACAAAAAGATCCACTAGGCTCTTACAAGTTATTATCAGGTAATGATGCTAAGTGGAGTTTTGCTGGCTTTTTAGCAGTATTAACCCCGTTTATGATTGCAGTGTTTTACATGGTTATTACAGTCTGGATTTTTGGTTACTTAAGCCAAGTTGCGGTTGGGAACTTAGATGTGTTGGCTGATCCAAAAAGCTTTGGGGTGTTTATTAATAGTTCCAGCGTGTTTGCGTATATGGCAGCCGTGGCATTAATTGTTAATTTGATTTTAGTCGGTGGTGTTAAGCAAGGGATTGAAAAAGCAGCTAAGTTTTTAATGCCCGCATTGTTCGTATTGCTAATCGCATTAGTGGCGTATGTATTGACGCTAGACAATGCTATGGCTGGCGTTAAGTACTATATTATCCCTGATTTTTCTAAGATGAATGCCAGTGTCTTGAATGGTGCATTAGCGCAAGCGTTTTTCTCATTGTCGTTGGGTATGGGTATATTGATGACTTACGCTTCATATATCTCGAAAAAGGATGACATTGTTGGCAGTGCTAAAATGGTTGCACTGACTGATTCACTGGTGGCGTTTATTGCCGGTCTTATGGTGCTACCAGCTATCTTTAGTTTTAACCCAGATACTGATCCTACTAAATTGTCTGACTCATCTGTGTCGATGATTTTTGAGTTTTTACCAAAGATTTTACTCGCGCTACAAACTGATATTGGCTATGTTGGTGCATCAATTGTTGCGTTTGTGTTTTTCTTGCTGGTATTTTTTGCTGCAATTACCTCGTTGGTATCCATCGTTGAGGTGCCAACAGCTACGCTAAGTGACCGTAAAGGCATAAGTCGTAAAATGGCGTTACTGATATTAACTGGTAGCATCGGTGTACTGACAGTGTTATGTACTATGTCGTTTGGTATGGTTGAAGGGTTAACTTCATTTACTAACTATGGTGGAGCGTCTAAAAGCTTATTTGATATTGTGTATGATGTATTTTACGACACTATCTTGCCATTGAATGGTTTAATGGTATGTTTATTCGTGATGTATCGCTGGAAAAAAGTACGTTTAAGTGAAGAGCTAAGCCAAGGTTGTCCAGGCTATGCAGGTAGCTTTACTGAAAAATACGTTAATTTTTCGCTATCAACCTTTATTCCGGTAATTTTAGTAGTTATATTTATTAATACCGTAGCGACTAAGTTTTTTGCTATGAGCATTTTCGGTTTTTAATTAATACAACTAATTGAGCTTCCCATAATTAAGCCGTGTTAAGTATCATTAGCACGGCTTTTTCAGTTAAGAGATTGTTGCCGAATCTAAGTACTGACCTATTCCTAATGTAAACATCCACAGTCCCCATAAGCTGTGTTCGATAACGCAGACAAACGTGGAGCGGCTTTGAGCATAGGTAAATGCAAATAATAACCCGCCTATAAATGCCAGTAGTACTGCCACCCAATTAGCATAAACAATATGCGCTAAAGCAAATACTGTGGCGCTAACAATTATGCGCACCGTTTTTTTTGGCATGATGCGTTTATAACGATGAAAAAAATAAGTTCGAAATATCAACTCTTGCGGCATGACTGACAATAATGGATAGAACGCGAGTAACATTAACCAGTCATTAAATGAGTTTCGAGGCAGCATAAACCAATTACCTTGATTAATGATCCCGTAAAAAACCCCTGAAAACAGTGCGCCGATAAAAAAGAAACTAAACAGTCGGCGTTTCACTGCGGAAAATTGACCAAGGCTGGTAAGTCTAAAGCGTTTAAAGTGGGGATCGCCTAGCAGCAACATACCGCAGACACTCATTAACACGATTAACGCGGGGATCAGCCAATTAGCAAGGTAGGCACGAAGGTAAAAACCCAGCAAAGGAAGGCATACAAATATAAAGGTAAATTCAAACCAGCGGTATTGATTGGCGTTCAAGGTCGTCTCAGCGTGATTTTGTATACTAGGCTAACAAGCTAAGACGACATATTTATGACATTAAGAGCGCTTTTTATTGTCTACTTTGGGCTCATCTTCATCGGGTAAATATTTATACAACATGATGATAGTGGCAAAAAGACTGACAAATGTGATCCCCATTAAGCCAAACACTTTAAAGTTAACCCAAAAATCGAGAGAAAAGTTATAAGCGATATAGATATTTAACGCTGATATTCCCGCTGTGATCGCTATCCACAATATGTTGAGTTTATCCCAAAGCGACTCAGGTACGGTAATTTCTTGCTCAGAGTCTGATGCATTATTTAAAATGGCACTGAGTGCTTGTTTAACTAAATTTTTACCAAGAAAGTAGCGACTGATCAATAAGCTTAATGAGAGCACAGCGTAGATGATAGTGGCTTTCCACTTCACAAATTGTTCATCATGAAACACCAGCGTAAGAGTGCCTAAAATCACTGCAATGGCAAAAAATAACCATTGGCGTGTAGGTACTTTGCCTATTTTAAAATAAGAATAAGCGACCTGCAGAAAAGTGGTGCCCATTAATAATGCCGTTGCCCAGTAAATATCAACTAACTTGAATACCGCAAAAAATAAAATTAGCGGAATAAACTCAATTATTGCATGCATAGAATGCCCAAAAATTTAAAACCAAAAATAGTTGCAGAGGTTGTATCAACTTATTGTGTTGTTTACAAGGTTGACTTAGTAGTTACTAACCCTTAGCCTGCGTGCCTTTGTATTCAATCATTACCAAAATCTGCTGAACAGTGACTGAGTAAGCGGTATTTTTAGGAGCATTTTATGAATAAAGCACAACTGATTAGTGCAATGTCTGCACACAGTGAATTAACTAAAAAAGATTCTCAAGCGGCTTTATCAAGCATGCTTGCAGCCATCACTAAATCATTATCAGAAGGTGATCAAGTGCAAGTAAATGGCTTTGGCACGTTTGCGTTAAGTTATTATCCCGCACGTACAGGACGCAACCCACAAACGGGAGAGGCAATAGACATTGAAGGCGCTAACAAGCCTGTATTTAAAGCAGCAAAAGCGTTGAAAGAGAGTCTTTAACGCGTTTGATTACCAGAAAAGGGCCGCAACAGGCCCTTTTCTTATTTTCGAAGTATGAATTTACAGCGCAGTTGCAGCTTTCATGCTCGCTACGAACTGTTGTAAACCACTGAGCATAGCTTGAGGGGTATCGAGATTCGCTTCAATAATTTTCACTACCGCCGAGCCAGATATAGCACCCGCTGCACCGGCATTAAGTGCTGCTTTTACATCATCAGGGGTTGAAATCCCAAAACCTAATAACGCAGGGGCGCTGTGGTATTCTTTTAGTTTAGTGACAATTGATGTCGCAGGCATTTGTGCTTTAGTTTCTGTGCCTGTTACACCCGCACGAGATAGCAAATAAGTATAACCACGGCCATAAGAGGCACATTCGCGTAAAGTGTCATCAGGTGCGTTAGGCGTGGCTATAAAAATGGGGTCAATGCCATTACTCATTGCCGCTTTGCGAAACATTTTAGATTCATGAAGCGGCACATCTGCAACTAGAATTGAGTCAACGCCAACTGCTTTGGCATCTTGGTAAAAAGCCTCTAAACCGCGTTTAAAAACTAAGTTCGAATACAACAATAAACCAATTGGGATATCAGCATTGTACTGGCGTACTTGTTTGATGATATCAAAGCAATCTTGGGTATTTATATTTACTTTAAGAGCGCGAATATTGGCAGCTTGAATAACTGGGCCATCTGCTATTGGGTCTGAAAATGGAATACCCAGCTCTAAGCCATCAGCGCCGCCATCAATTAAGCTTTTGATTATTTCAACGCTCAGTTCTTTATTTGGATCGCCAATTGTAACAAACGGCACAAATGCACCTTGATTTAGCTCGCTTAAACGGGCGAACATTTTACCGTAGCGGTCTGTTTTTTGAATTGCTGTCTGGCTCATAACTGATCCCCTTTAGAAAGTACATCCATAACGTGTGATAAGTCTTTGTCGCCGCGACCACTTAGATTCACTACTAAAATTGACTCTTCAGTTTGCTGCTCTGCATACTTCAGTGCGTAAGCTAGTGCATGACTTGATTCGAGCGCAGGAATAATCCCTTCGTTTTTAGCCAGTAATTGGAATGCTTCTAATGCTTCGGTATCTGTAATACCCACATATTGCGCACGGCCAGTTTCATGTAAAAACGCATGTTGTGGGCCAACAGCTGGGTAATCAAGACCCGCTGAGACAGAATATGATTCCTCAATCTGGCCATCATCATTTTGCATTATATATGTATAAGTACCGTGCAAAATACCTTTGGTTCCTTTACAGATTGTTGCACCGTGCTCGTGGGTATCAAGCCCTTTGCCAGCGGGCTCTACGCCAATGAGTTTTACACTTGGCTCGTCAATAAAATCTGTAAACATACCAATGGCGTTAGAGCCACCGCCTACACAAGCAAGTACCGCATCAGGTAGGCGACCTTCAGCTTTTAATACTTGTTGTTTCGCTTCTTCACCAATCACTTTTTGGAACTCACGAACGATGGTAGGGAATGGGTGAGGACCTGCAGCAGTACCAAGTAAGTAATGCGCTTCTTTATAATTTGCTGACCAATCACGAAGCGCTTCGTTTACGGCATCTTTTAATGTGCCAGAGCCTGCAGTAACTGGGATCACTTCAGCGCCCATTAGTTTCATTCTAAATACGTTTGGTTGTTGGCGTGCCACGTCTTTAGCGCCCATATAAATACGGCATTTTAAACCAAGTAATGCACACGCAAGCGCCGTTGCAACGCCGTGTTGACCTGCACCTGTTTCAGCAATAACTTGTTTTTTACCCATGCGTTGAGTTAATAGTGCTTGGCCTAACACCTGATTCGTTTTGTGCGCGCCACCGTGCAGTAAATCTTCACGCTTTAAGTATAATTTTACTTTTGGGTTTTTAATTAAGTTACGCGTTAATGTCAGCGGCGTAGGACGGCCAGCATATTCATTAAGTAACTTTTCCAGTTCAGCTTGAAAAGCCGGATCTGTTTGCGATTTATTAAATTCGTTTTCGAGTTGTTTAAGTGCTGGTACTAGCAATTCTGGGACAAACATGCCGCCAAATTCGCCGAAATAAGCTGGATTATTCATATTAACCTCAATATTTACGGATGCTGATAAATGCATCATTTAATTTGTTTGGACATTTTTTACCGGCGCTTTGCTCAACCCCTGAATTTAGGTCGAGTCCATGCGCACCTTGATATAATGCACCTTGAATATTTTCTGGATTTAAGCCACCAGCAAGCATAAATGGCTGCTTAGTCTCTTTGAGTATTGCCCAATCAAAGGTCTTACCGGTACCGCCGGCTTGCGTATCGCTGTGAGTATCGTATAAGTGGCGATCAGCGCCATTGACAGGTGTTGGCAAGCTATCCTTCACAGCTTGCGCCTTCCAAATCTGACAATTACTTGGTAGCAAAGGACGCAGTTCGTTAATATAGACTGCATCTTCTTGGCCATGTAATTGCACTGCTGCAAGCTTTAAGCTCTGAGCATGATTGACAACGTCTGCGATTGTTGCGTTTACAAATACGCCTACATAGGCAAGCGGGGCACTTTGCATAACTTGTTTTGCACAATCTAAATCAACAAAACGAGGGGATTTAGGTGCAAAAATTAGCCCCCCATAAACGGCACCACTTTCATAAGCGGCAATGGCATCTTGGCTACGGGTTAAGCCACAAACTTTGTTTTCACCTAAAATTACGCTTCGACAAGCGCGCTCTAAATCACGCTCAGCCATTAGTGAACTACCGATTAAAAAGCCATTACATAACGGGGCCAAGCGTTTTACATCTTGGTGTGTGTAAATACCTGATTCTGAAATAACCACTTTGTTATCAGGAATAAGCTTTCTTAGTGCCTCTGTGGTAGCTAAGTTTGTGCTCAAATCACGTAAATCACGGTTATTAATACCAATAATTTGCGCATTGAGTGCCAGAGCTCGATGTACTTCAGCTTCGTTACTCACTTCGGTGAGGATTGCCATGTTTAGGCTTTTTGCAACTTTTTCAAGCGATTGATATTGCGTATCATCGAGTACTGACAACATTAATAAAATAGCATCGCCGCCATAAATACGGGCCAAATAAATTTGGTATTCATCGATAAAGAAATCTTTACAGATCAATGGTTGCTCTACTTGACTGCGCACAAATTCGAGATAATCAAAACTACCCTGAAAATATTTTTCATCGGTTAACACACTGATGCAGCTAGCGTAGTTTTTATAAACACGGGTGATCTCGGCTAAATCAAACGGCTCTCGAATAAGGCCTTTTGACGGCGAGGCCTTTTTGCATTCCAAAATAAACTGAGTGCCAGGCGCTGCAAGGGCTTTATAAAAATCACGATTTGTGGGTATTGCTTGATGCTTAAAGCTCTCAAGAGGGCGCTTGGATTTGCGTTCAATGAGCTCTATTTTTTTATCTGCAACTATTTTGTCTAATACATTAGCCATTACTTACCTCGGAGTTTGCGTATTCTTTATTACTGCTTATGACAATGGCATTTAAGGTATTCAATGCACGGCCGCTTTGTAAAACCTCTTTAACTTGCATCGCGGCACTTTTAAAATCGTCGGCTTTATTGGTTAAATAAAGCAACGCAGCAACGTTAACAATAATGGCCGCATTGTGCGCGTCGGTGCCGTTACCAGCTAAAATAGCCATGCTAGCCTTGGCGTTATATTCTGGCCCTTCACCGGCAAGTTGTTCAAGTGAATAGTTTGCAAGACCAAAATCAGCAGGGGTAAGTGTGTACTGGCTGATTTTTCCGTTGTTAAGCTCTGCGACGGTCGTTTCACCGTGCAAGGCTATTTCATCGGTGCCCGAGCCATGAACGACCATTGCGCGCGGTGTACCTAACGTTTTTAAGGTGTGTGCCATCGCTAAGCATAAACTTTCATCATATACCCCCAATAATTGCACATCCGGTGCTGCTGGATTTGCCAATGGCCCTAAAATATTAAAAATAGTACGGGTTTTTAAGGTCGTTCGCACACCCATAGCATGGCGTACGCCGCTGTGATAATGCGGAGCAAACAAAAACGTAAAGCCGGTTTGCTCTAAACACTGCGCCGCGTGTGCTGGGTTCATGTCTATATTGATGCCCAATGCTTTGAGTAAATCAGCGGAGCCGGAGTTACTCGAAACACTGCGATTACCGTGTTTGACCATATTTATACCGCAAGCTGCAGCAACGATGGCGGCGGTGGTGCTAATATTAATAGTGTTTGAGCCATCGCCGCCAGTGCCACAACTATCGACAAGGTTGGTTAAGTGAGTAATAAAAGGTATCGCATTAGCACGCATCGATGCGGCTGCTCCTGCGATTTCGTCGCTTACTTCACCTTTTATTTTCAGTGCCACTAAGATGGCTGCCAGTTCGATGTCATTTACTTTGCCTTGCATAATAGCATCAAATAACTGTTGGCTTTGACTAAAGCTTAATGATGTTTGCGTTAATAACACATCAATCATTGAGCCAATGCTCGCCTCACTGGCTGATTGTTGGTTTACTGACATACTATCCTCTACTGCTGTGCACTGGCTAAAAATTGCATACTTTGTTGAAGTAGCGCGGCGCCATTGGGCGTCAAAATAGACTCAGGATGAAATTGATAGCCAAGGGCTTTATCGTCACGATGATAAATTGCCATCGGTATTGACTCATAGTGGGCTATCACTGCAACACTGTCGGGTACTTTCGTGGCCATCAGTGAATGATAACGTGCCACAGGCATACGTTCACCCATACCTGCAAATACTGGGTGCTCACCAAGCTCTATGATTGATGATTTACCATGTACGGTTTCTCCAGCATGGCCAATAATACCGCCATAACTTTGTGTTAGTGCTTGTTGACCAAGGCAAATCCCCAACATTGGAAAACGGCCTTTGCATAGTTCAATCAATGCCATTAAACAGCCCGCCGCAGTGGGGGTGCCTGGGCCCGGCGACAGTACTAAAATCACTGGTTTAGTTTCCGCACACATTTTGTCATAAATCACCTGCGCGTCTATGTTGTTACGATATACCACTAAATCGCTGCCTAACATAGAAAGTTCATCGACTAAGTTATAACTAAATGAATCAAAATTATCTAAAAAGTAGATTTTTAAGTCCGTTAAGTTGTTGATGTTTTCACTCATTTTAGTGTCCTTGGTACGTCGATTGAATGGCTGTAATAACCGCTTGTGCTTTAGCACGAGTCTCATTAGCTTCAGATTGAGGGTCTGAGTCAAACACAACTCCGGCACCGGCTTGTACATACGCGGTATTATTTTTAACAAAGGCCGAGCGAATAACAATGCAACTGTCCATGGCGCCGTCACCGGTTAAATAACCTACCGCACCACCGTAACTACCACGGCGCTTACCTTCAGTTTGCCTTACCAACTCTGCCGCGCTGACTTTAGGCGCACCAACTAAAGTGCCCATGTTCATACAGGCTTGGTAAGCGTGTAGGGCATCCAGCTGAGGTTTTAATGTGCCAACAACGCGTGACACTAAATGCATTACTTGCGAATAACGGTCGACCTTTAATAGCTCTTTTGCGTGGCGAGTTCCCGGGACACTGATACGAGCTACGTCATTTCGTGCTAAATCAACCAACATTAAATGCTCAGCACGCTCTTTTTGATCGTTGCGCAGTTCCAGTTCAATACGACTGTCCAAATCAGGATTAATTTGGCCATTAGCAAACTTTCCTCGCGGGCGAGTTCCTGCAATTGGATATACTTCAACTTGTTGTGATGTAGCGCAAAACTTTAAAGCTGACTCAGGAGAGGCACCAAATAACGCAAATTCACTGTCGCGCATATAAAACATGTACGGGCTTGGATTTTGTTTTTTTAGTTGGCTGTAGGCATGTAGTGGGTTGGCGCAAGCTAACGAGAAGGTACGCGATGGCACAACTTGAAAAATATCGCCATCGACAATGTGTTTTTTCAAACTATTGACCTGTTGGCAATAGAGCTCGTCACTAATATCAACACTGACGTCACTGCTGCCAGCACTTTGCTGCGCACTATAGCTATCGGCTTGGTCGCATAAGGTATTTAAACGTTCGAGCTTTTTACCCACTTCAAAACAGTTTGCATGCACATCAGGGCCATTAAAAACGTTACCAATCAGCTCAGTGGTTTTAGCTTGGTGATCAATTACCACTAAGGTTTCAGCTAAATAAAATACGTAATCAGGACAGCTATTTTCTCCATCTGGTACATCACTCAGTTGTTCAAAGTTGGCTACCATGTCGTAAGCAAACACACCGCCTAAAAATAACGAAAATGGATTGTTTGTGGTGCTGCTGATACTATTTATACAACAGCGCAAGGCACTAAAAGCATTATCGGCAATCAGCTTTGAGGCTTCATCAATATTATGATCGATACCTTGATATTCGATGCTGAGAGTTTGCTTGTTTAATTGAGTATGGCAGTTTTCTAATTTAGTTTGTAAATAAGGCAGTAATTGCTGACCATTATTAGATTGCGCCGTTACTGTGACTGTTTTACCTGTGCAGATTATTTTTAGTGCACAATCTACCAAAATTAAACTTTTGACACTGTCTTTAGAATCAATTTCTGCTGACTCTAACAGTAATGAATTATCTTTATCAAGCAATCCATATAGTGCCAATGGGCTATGTATATATTCTCGCACTTCGGTGATGCTAGTAACTTCACCTGGCGTTGTTGTTATATGACTAAAAATCAAACCTCATTCCCTCAAAAAAATAAAACCCCGCAAGCTAAGCTATGCGGGGTTTGAATAACGATACCTATGTTTCAGATAGACCATTACCGTCCCGCTATACCAGGCGCCACCACCAATGATGTGTAAGAGTTGCTACGTTATTCATGTTTGTTACCCTAAAATTTAAATATAAAAAAACCCGCAATAAGCGGGTTTAGAATGTGTTAGACACGACAATTCGTCACCCGATAATTTACGAGTGCCACCACCAGATAGTGTTTTGGATTGAATTGATCATTGTTGTAGTTCTATTTGTGTCTCAAGTGACTACAGTAAACCGTATCAACGGCGTTAGTGTCAAGTATTTATTTAAAACAATTTATTAAAAAATTTTGTTATACTTAATAACAACTTTCGCACATTTAATAAGAGCAGTCTTCTCTTTTGATAAAATACGATTTACACAGTCATACCACACATTCTGACGGGCAATTAACTGTTGAGCAATTATTATTGCGTGCAGTTGAAAAAAAGATAGATGTGTTTGCGATCACTGATCACGACACCACTGCTGCGGTTAAACCTGCACAAGCATATATAGAAAGCGAATCTCTACCATTAACCTTGATATCAGGGGTTGAAATTTCCACTAAGTGGGAAAGTTTTGAGATCCACATCGTGGCATTAAACGTAGATATCAACGAGTCAACACTGACCAGCTTATTGACTATCCAACAGCAAAAACGTGCTGATAGAGCTGTCGAGATTGGTCGCCGTTTAGAGAAAAATGGCTTTGATGGCATTTATCAACAAGCGCAAGAGCTTGCCGCAGATGCACAAATTACCCGTGCACATTATGCAAGAGCACTTATTGCTCGTGGCGTTGCAACCACAATTCCTGGGGTGTTTAAAAAATACCTTGGCCGCGCTAAAACGGGTTACGTACCAAGCGATTGGTGTGATATGCAAACCGCCATTGCCGCCATTCATGCCGCAGGTGGCGTTGCTGTGATTGCCCACCCTGGGCGTTATCAAATGTCAAATAAATGGCTGCGCAAATTATTGAGTCAGTTTAAAGATGCCGGTGGCGATGCAATGGAAGTTGCACAACCACAACAAGCACCGACTGAGCGACAGTTTTTAGGCGAATTGAGCCGTGAATACGATTTACTGTGTTCGCAAGGATCTGATTTTCATTTTCCTACTAGTTGGCTAGAATTAGGAAAAAACTTATATTTGCCAAAAGATTGCCAAGGCGTTTGGCAAACTTGGGAAGGGCAAACAGGAGAACTAAATGAGTGATTTTTTTCATATTCATCCAGATAATCCACAACCACGCTTAATTAATCAAGCGGTCGACATTATCAAACAAGGTGGTGTGGTGGTATACCCAACCGATTCAGGCTATGCAATAGGCTGTAATTTAGGTAACAAACAAGCAAAAGAGCGTATTGAGCGCATCCGTGGTATTGAAAAACACCATAACTTTACCTTAGTATGTCGTGATCTATCTGAGCTTTCTACTTATGCACGAGTAGATAACCAACTGTTTAGATTAATTAAAAACAATACACCCGGGCCTTATACGTTTATCTTTAAAGGCACTAAAGAAGTACCAAAACGTTTGTTAAACGACAAGAAAAAAACCATTGGTATTCGTGTAATAGAACATCCAATTACCTGCGCATTGCTAGCCGAGTTAGGTGAGCCATTGATGTCGTGTTCATTAATTTTACCCGGTGAGCAGTTTACTGAGTCTGATCCGGACGAGATACGTGATCGCATAGGTAATCAAGTTGATTTAATTATTCATGGCGGCTATTTAGCTGAGCAAGCAACCACAGTAATCGACCTGTCAGAAGATACTGTTGAGGTGCTGCGTGTAGGCTGTGGCGATACAGCTCCATTTGAATAACTACGCCGATAAACCATGAACGAACTACATACTGATGATGTAGCTCAAATACGAGAGCCGGCGCAACAAAAGCTGCCGCTGGCTTTTTTGCATGGCAAAGAAGTAATGAATACCCCGGAAGATTTGTATATTCCGCCAGACGCTCTAGAAGTAATTTTAGAAACCTTTGAAGGGCCACTTGATTTATTACTATATTTAATAAAAAAACATAAGTTAGATATTCTGGAATTGTCGATTTTTAGCATTACTGAACAATACGTCCGTTATGTTGAAATGATGACCGAGTTTCAATTGGAGCTTGCTGGTGAATATTTGGTGATGGCGGCATTACTTGCACAAATAAAATCACGACTATTACTGCCAAAACATGAAGAGCTTGAGGAAGAAGAAGATCCACGGGCTGAATTAATTCGTCGTTTACAAGAGTATGAGCAATTTAAGCTAGCTGCGCAGAACCTTGATGATATTCCACGTGTTGGCCGCGATATTTTTATTGCCCATGCGTTAGTGCCTGAGCAGAGCGAGCATGCTCAATTGTTACCGGATGTTGATTTAAAAGATTTACTATTTGCGCTCAGTGATGTGATGGCGCGAGCTAAAACTTTTGAGCATCATCAAATAACCGCTGAAGCTTTATCAACTCGCGAAAGAATGAGTTTAATTTTGCAAAAGTTATCGACAGTCGGCACGCAACTTCCTTTCACTGACTTATTCACTCTTGACGAAGGCCGCAGTGGTGTAGTGGTTAGCTTTATTGCTATGCTAGAGCTCATCAAAGAAAACCTTATCACTTG
>NZ_JACJEY010000003.1:154787-176212 GCF_014164295.1 Pseudoalteromonas sp. SG43-7 | reverse complement strand
TAGTTTCAGTGCTTCTGCTTTAAATTCAGCAGAATGGAGAATACGTTTTTTCTTGTTTGTCATGGTTCACCTCATTAGTGATTGTACTCACTTAATTAGGTGTCCAAAACTGGTGGTGCGGATCATTACTATCTCTTTGTGTTTAACTGCAGTTGGAGTAGCGTCTTGAGCTTTATCATCAGTGATAAAGTCTATGAAACTTGGTAGGCTTGATTTATCGACCACCATAAGAGTTATTTTTGCTGATAACCCTTGGGATAAAAGCTCTTGTTGGCGCTCACTTAATTGGGCTGTATCATAGCCATCACGGAAAACCTTTAAATGAATATCGTCAGTAATTATACTTTTCCAGTCTTTATCAATCTCAAGCGCTGCATTTAGCTCATGCATATCCCAAGCTAAAACATCTGAAAAATCGAAGTCGTGCCCAGTAAATAACTTGCTCGGCACCTGTCCTTTTGAGTAAAACAGCCTTTCAGATACTTGCTGGTGGGTAAATTGCGTGTAGCCTAATTGCATTCCACGGTATTTATGCTCAAGTAAATTAACTCGCTTGCGCAACTTATGTGTTGCCATAAATGGCTTAAGCTTTTCTTCAAACTCATTTGCGTAGTTAGCAAAACCACCCTTAATACCGAGGCTTTTAGCTAGTATATTAAGCCTTGTGGTAGGAGATATTTTTTCTCTGTCTTTAATAATTTTTTTAGCTGAGTATTTTAAGTTATCTGGTGTTAAACCCGTTACAGGAAGTATATGAAATTTGTCTAAAGGGATGTATGTTAATGGAACTGAGGTATTGTTTTTCATTCTATAACCTTAAAAAATAGTTAAAGCCCCGTTGTATATGTTAAACGGCGTACTTCTGGCTACTAAGTCCAAGAATGAAGTGTCTATCGTAGGTGTTTTTTAAAACGATTCGAGTGCTTTGTTTTGTAAGAAGTACATTACAAACCGCAGGTAAGCCTCTGCCCTTGAAACGCAATTTAAGTGCAAAAACATTTCATGTCAAATATTTATTATAATTATTTGATAAACAAACCACACTAACTCATTTTGATTGCATCTTTAAATTTGGCTGATATAGTTGCTACAAAATAATAAATTAATATTTATATGACTAGTACAGCATTGGATGCACTCACACATGCGCAGAGGGAACGCTTAGCGTTCATTGACTTTAATCTGCAGTACTTTGGCCAAGTTGCAAGGGCTGATTTAATTCAGCGATTTAAAACTGGCTTAGCTGCGTGTACCCGCGATTTAGCATCCTATAAAGAGCTTGCCCCTCAAAATTTAGTATTAAGCCATACAACCAAAAGCTACCACCGGCTAGAAAGCTTTAAACCTTTATTCAAACATAACGCTGAGAGTATTCTCAGCGCTTTATGCCGTGGTTTTGGTGATGGCTTATCAAGTAATATTCAGCCAAGTAGCTACTGCCAAGATGCAACCCGCTTAATACATCCAAATAGCGAAACAATCGCCACTATAATGCGTGCTATTACTTCTAAGCTCGCTTTAGAGTGCCAATATACATCATTAACTTCTGGCACTACTTTAAAAGTATTAGTGCCCCACTCTATTGTAAATAACGGTAAACGCTGGCATGTGCGTGCATTTGATAGATCAAATCAAGAATTCAGAGACTTTGTGACCACGCGTATCGAATGCCCAAAAATACTGCAATCACTCATTAAACCTGAAGAGTCTGCAGATAAAGACACCCAATGGCACACCATTTGCGATATAATTTTAACCCCGCACCCTAAGCTAAAATACCCAAAAGCAATAGAGCTTGATTACGCAATGGAAAACGGGAAGTTACAACTAGAAGTAAGAGCCGCTCTACTCGGTTATTTGCTTAGGCAGTGGAGCGTAGACTGTACCGAACAAGGCACATTAAACTGTAACACTTACCAGCTGCACTTAAGCAATAAATCACAACTTAATCTTAAAGATATTGAGATAGCATTAAGTATGGAAACTAATTATGTTAATTGATAACACAACATCAAAAGTAAAGGACCTCTTAGCCGTTACTTTATCACCAAGTGACAAACTTTCTGTAATGACTGGTCTCTTTTCAATATATGCTTTTGATGATCTCAAGGACGAATTAAATAAACTTAAAAGTGCAAGATTACTCTTCTCCCAGTTTAAAGGTTTTGGCAATATCGATAACGCAATTTCCCCTTTTGGATCTCTTTTAGGGGGAGAATATGAAACTAAATTTAGAAATCAGCTTAACCAAAAATCAATAGCGAAAGAGTTTGCTCAATGGCTTGATCAAAAAGCAAAAGTTAAACTGGTGAGTCAACCAGGGGCAGTCGGTAAACACATTATTGCAAATGAAGGTACTGAATTAACCGCAATCGATGGTGCGCAATTTAACGGTTCTGGTATGGGCTTAGTTGAATCAACGGGCTTTGACATGATCACAAAAACACCAGCCCCACAATCTGAAGATTTATTATCGTATTTCAATATGGTTTGGAATGCCAAAGGCCAAGTAGTAAACGCTAAAGATGAGTTTCTTACTCAGCTTAACCAATTAACCCAAGATCAAAGTCCTCATTTTATATACTTCATCACGCTTTATAACCTTTTCAAAGACTTCATTGGTGAGTTACAAGAAGAAAATATAATAAACACAAGAATAGGCTTTAAAGACAAAATTATATGGAATAAATTATATAAATTTCAGCGAGACGGTGTTCTCGGTGCCATAGATAAGTTAAACAAATACAGTGGCTGTATTATTGCTGATAGTGTTGGGTTAGGTAAAACCTTTGAAGCACTTGCTGTAATAAAATACTTTGAATTGCGAAATGATAAAGTATTAGTTCTATGCCCAAAGAAGCTCAGAGACAACTGGTTAGTTTACACCCAAAACGATAAACGAAATTTATTAGCTGATGATCGGTTCAACTATGATGTACTCAATCATACCGATATGAGCCGACATAAAGGATATTCAGGAACAATAAATTTAGAAACTTTAAACTGGGGAAGCTATGATTTAGTTGTTATTGATGAAAGTCATAACTTTCGTAACAATAACTCCAAAAAAGAAGGCAAAAACCGCTACCAAAGGCTTTTAGACGACATTATTAAAGGTGGAGCCAAAACCAAGGTATTAATGCTATCTGCAACCCCAGTTAACAACCGCTTAAATGACATGAAAAACCAGGTGGCTTTCATTACAGAAGCCAACGATAGTGCTCTTAATGAATATGGTATCAACAGCATTGAGGCTACACTTCGAAAGGCGCAAACCCACTTTAATGCTTGGGCAAAGCAGCCGCCGGAAGAGCGTACAGCACAAGATTTGCTAGACACCATTAACTTTGATTATTTTAAATTATTAGATATTTATACAATTGCACGATCTCGAAAGCACATTGAAAAGTATTACGGCACTGCTGATATCGGTAAATTCCCAACAAGGCTATTACCAAAGAATGTTAAATCAGATATCGACCTCAATGGCGAATTCCCGCCACTTAAAGAAGTGAACGACACGATAAGACGTTTGAGCTTAGCTTGTTATTCACCTATGAAGTATGTGCGAGTCGAAAAACAGGCCGAATATGCGAGAAGATACGACCAAAAAGTAAAGGGAGGTTCTTCTACTTTTAAACAAGTAGATCGTGAAGAAAGTTTAATTCACTTAATGCGAATTAACTTACTCAAGCGTATGGAAAGTTCTATTCATGCCTTTCACTTAACCTCAGGTAAACTACTTGGGCAAGTAACAAGTATTTTGAGTCAAATTGAGCACTTTAACGAAAATTTAGCACCTAAAATCACATCTGAATTAACAGAGGATTTTGTTGCTCCGCCTATTGAAGAAATTTATGATTTTGAGTTAGAAAACCCAGAATTAGCGCCATATATGGTCGGTAAAAAAACCAAAGTGCGTCTACAAGATATGGATTTAATTCGCTACGCACAAGACCTCGATGCCGACAAAGCTTTTTTAGAAATGATAGTTGATGAAGCTAATCGCATTACGGCAGTCAAAGACGCAAAGCTAAAAGCACTTAAAGACACAATCATTGAAAAAGTTAACAGTCCTATAAATGGTAAAAATAAAAAAGTTATTATTTTTACCGCGTTTGCTGATACAGCTGAGTATTTATATAAAGATATAGCTAACTGGGCTGATAGCGAGTTCTCAATAAAATCAGCCATTATTACAGGACAAAAAACAGATACTACGTTGAAAGATCCCCAAGGCAAACGTGTTACAGCAGATCTTAACTCAATGCTGACTCACTTTTCACCGCGCTCTAAAGAACGAGACAAAGTATTTCCTGAATTCCAACAAGAAATAGATATATTAATTGCCACCGATTGTATTTCTGAAGGTCAAAACTTGCAAGATTGTGATTTTTTAGTGAACTACGATATTCACTGGAATCCAGTTCGCATTATTCAACGTTTTGGACGAATTGACCGTTTAGGCTCTGTTAATGACAAAATTCAGCTTGTTAACTTCTGGCCAAACATGGAGCTTGATGAATACATAAACTTAGAAGCTCGAGTGAGCGGTAGAATGGTATTACTTGATATATCAGCAACAGGTGAAGAAAACGTAATTGATCAAACCGCTAGCGAAATGAATGATCTTGATTACCGTCGAAAACAGCTTGAGCAACTTCAAAACCAAGTTGTTGATCTAGAAGAAATATCAGGTGGTGTATCCATAACCGATTTAACACTAAATGACTTTAGAATGGATTTGTCAGATTTCATGAAAAATCATTTGGATCTTTTAGAGCAGTCACCAACAGGCTTATACGCACCGATCAAAATTGACAGCACTCAAAATGAATTAAAAGACATTGCTGATGACTTAATACCAGGTGTTATTTTTTGCTTAAAAGATAAAACTGGCAATGTGCAAGTAGATGATAGCTATGCACTATCACCCTATTATTTGGTTTATGTATCAGATGAAGAACAAGTTGTTTATTCATTTACTCAGGCTAAACATATGCTTGACCTGCTTAAAAAATTCTCGGCACTACAAAATGAAAATTCATTAGATGAGGCAAACGATTTGTTTAATCAAAATACCGAAAATAATACTAATATGTCACTTTACCAACGCCTATTAAAGATAGCAGTAGAAGACATTGCCGGTAAAAGTGAAGAAAAAGGTGCAGCAAGCTTGTTTAGTCGTGGTGGAACTACCTTAACATCAAGTTCAACACAACAAGTTAATGACTTTGAAGTTGTTAGCTATGTAGTTGTTCTATAGGTAGTAATTGTTTATGAATCATAACTCGTTATTAACAGAGCTAATCGCTAACCTTAAGTTACCTAATGAAACTAAGCTGGGCGTTAAGATCCCGAAAAAAACCTTGAGTGATAATACTGAGCTCAGTAGTAATGACAAAAGTATTATCAAAGACGTACTCAAATCAATCGATTGGGCATATACGCTTAAACCTGAAACAATCAATATTCCAACCTTTGAAGATGGTGTTAGAGAATATCTTGAAATAGCTATTTTGCAGGTAAAAGTTAAAAGTTTAAATAAAACAAAACAGCTTTGTAAATTGCTACACACTAATATCCCATACCCAACACTGCTTTTAGTGGTGCATGAGCAATCACTAGCATTAAGTGTTGCCGACAAACGCATTAATCAGGCTGATAGCCACAAGTTAACCATAGAAAAGCAATTTGATACAGGCTGGTTAAACCAGCCACTAGAATCTATTCAACAAAGCTTTATTAATGACTTTTCATTAAGTAATAGTTCAACAGTAAGTTTATATGACTTATATAGCGACTTTATTAATAAATTTAACCGCTTAGAATCTGCGAATTTTACCGGTGTATACGGTAGCCACCAACAAACCAGCGATAGCCCACAAGTAACAGAAACTCTTGAACAATTAAAAAGCTTAGAAACAGAGCTAAATGGCTTGCGCAACAAGTTAAAAGCTGAAAGCTTAATGAATAATAAAGTTAAGTTAAATGTTCAAGCAAGAGCAATAAAAAAACAAATTAAACAACTTAAGGAACAGCTTTAATAGCTGATAACAAGGAACCCTATGAAACTTAAATTAGCCTTAGAAAATTGCTATGGCATAAATCAGTTAAATAAAGAGTTTGATTTCACAAAATCAGCAAATAACGATGGTGTTAATTCACTCTATGCGCCAAATGGCACGTTAAAAACCTCACTTGCTAAAACCTTTATTGACGTAGTTAATGAAGATGAAACCAAAGATTTAATCTTTCCTGAACGTTTGACTAAAAGAGATATTACAATTGATAATATCTCTATCACTCCTGAGCAAATAATGGTGATTGAGTCATACAATGAAAGTTATAGCTCTAAGCAACTTTCAACACTGCTAGTCAACGATACACTAAAGCAACAATATGATACTGCGTTAAAAGAAGTTGATGAAAAGCGCACCAATCTAGTTAAAGCAATAGCAAAAACAGCAGGTAAAAAAGGCGTTGCTATCAATGCTTTTCCTAAGTTAATCTGTGAAATTTTTGGGAAGTCTGAAAAGGTATTCTTAGAGTTACTAGCGGAGCTACACCAAGAAACATTACCTGATTACAGCAGCTATACGGGTTTTAAGTTTGCTGACTTATTTAACGATAAAGTATTAGCGGAAATGGCCAAAGGCGACTTTGCAAAAGAATTATCCGATTATGTCGATACTTACGATAAATTAATTGACCAATCAACGGTTTTAACAAAGAGTTTCAACCATCAAAAAGCCGGAACAATATCTAAAAGCCTTGGCGATGCTGACTTTTTCAAGGCGAAACACAGTGTCAATATATCAGTAGATGGTAAGCCTCAATTGGCTGAAGATTTAGATCAGCTAAATTTAATATTACAAGCTGAGCAAGAAAAAGTGCTTAATAGCGATGACCTAAAACAGCAATTTGCAAAAATAGACGACAAGCTTAAAACAAAAGATACCGCAGCGTTTAGAGATTTTATTACCGAAAACAAGACGTTACTCGCTGATTATCAAGATATCCCGCAATTCAAAAAAATAGTTATTAAAAGCTACTTACAAGCGCACCAAAATTTATGGGATGACTTAGTAACAACCTACCAAAATAACCAAGCTGTGGTTGAAGGTATTATTCAACAAGCAAAAGCCGAACAAGCAACCTGGGCAGCTGTAGTTGATACGTTTAATGAACGTTTTACCGTGCCATTTAAACTAAGCGTAAACAATCAAGATGACGTTATTTTAAATAACCAGGCTCCAACAATTCAGTTTGAATTTAATGACGGACGTGGCGCTCCTGAAATAGTAAACCAAGAAAGCTTAATTGAAGCGCTTAGCCAGGGTGAAAAACGAGCATTGTACATTCTTAATGTGTTATTTGAGGTCGAGGTTAAAAAGCAGCAAGCAGTCTCAACCATTATCGTCATTGATGATATTGCAGATTCATTCGATTATAAAAACAAATACGCTATTGTCGAATATTTACAAGACATTGCTGGAATAGATATCTTCCACCTATTTTCACTGACTCATAATTTTGATTTTCACCGAATAATCAGTAGTAGAGTGGGCGTTAAGCGCAAAAACAGATTAATGGCAACACGCTGTGTAGATACAACAGACATTTCCCAAGAAAGATATCAAAACGATGTTTTTTCCGCGTGGAAACAAGAGCTAGCAACTAATATCGGTTACTTATTAGCAAGTATTCCATTTGCACGAAATATAGCTGATTACTGCGGCCATGAGGCGCACTACACAACGTTAACCTCTTTATTACACATAAAACCAGATACTAGCGATATTAAGGTATCTCATCTTGAAAGCATCTATAAAGACATCTTTGCAGATCAACAAGGCTTAGCATTACCAAATCAAGATAACGTATTAAAAGACATGGTTTATGCTAAAAGCGAAGAGCTACTGCAAGGTAATACCGATGCAATAGAGTTAGAAAATAAGGTGATATTAGCCATCGCCATTCGTCTAAAATCTGAAGAATTTATGATCAGTAAAATTAACGACAGTGCGTTCGTTTTGGCTATCACTAAAGACCAAACCAGAAGGCTATTTAATAAATTTTGTGAGTTATTTCCAGGTGAACTAACAACTAAAGCATTGCTTGATCAGGTAAACCTGATGACGCCTGAGAATATTCATCTTAACTCATTTATGTACGAACCCATTTTAGATATGTCTGCTCATAGGCTTTACCAACTGTATGCAGAAATCAAACAATTATCAGATACCGAATAAGGCAACAAACATGAAATCAACAATGGAACAGATAAGCAATCAATCAGCTGAGTCTAAAAGCCTTGATATTACCGATGCTAACATCGAGCAATTAAAGCAAATTTTCCCTGATGTATTTAGCGAAGGCAAGGTTGACTTTGATGCCTTAAAAGCGGTTTTAGGAGAAGCAGTTGATGATTCAGATGAGCGTTATAACTTTACGTGGAATGGCAAGAATAGAGCCCGTCAAATAGCACAAACACCATCAACAGGTACATTGCGCCCCTGCAAAGAAGACAGCGTAAATTGGGATAGCACCGAAAACTTATTTATCGAAGGTGACAACCTTGAAGTGTTGAAGTTATTACAAAAGTCCTACCACAAAAAAGTTAAAGTTATATATATTGATGTCCCCTATAACACAGGTAAAGACTTTGTTTATAAAGATAACTTTCATGAAAATATAAAAAATTACTTCGAGCAAACAGGCCAGGTAGATAGTGACGGAAATAGGCTAAGTACTAATGCAGACACATCTGGGAGATATCATTCTGACTGGATTTCAATGATATATCCTAGGTTGAAACTAGCTCGAAATTTGCTGAAAGAAGACGGAGTGATTTTTATTTCAATAGATGACGTAGAGCAAAAAAACCTTAGGGCAATTTGTGACGAAGTATTTGGTGAAGATAATTTTGTAAGTAACCTTATATGGCAAAAGAAGTTTGCAAGAGCTAATGATGCAAGATATTTTTCAACTATGCATGATCATATCCTTTGTTATGCTAAATCAACTTCAGATAATGGATGGACTCTTAATTTACTACCTAGAGGCGAAGAAGTTCCAGCCGGTTATGGTAATCCTGATAACGATCCTAGAGGAATTTGGACTTCAGTGGTTTTATCTGCAAAATCTGGTTCAGACAAACTTAAATACCAAATTACTACGCCTTCTGGGAGAGAGTGTTTTCCACCTGATGGGCGCTATTGGAGCGTCAACCCTGATAGGTTTAAAGAATTGGTTGAAGATGGCCGAATTTGGTTTGGGATGAAAGGAGATGGAACACCACGTCTAAAGACATTTTTATCAGAAGTTCAAGATGGTTTAAGACCAAATTCAATTTGGTTCCATAAAGATGTTGGTCATAACCAAGAGGGTCGTCAAGAACTAAAGAAGCTATTTGATGATAAAGGTTATTTTGATGGACCAAAGCCTACTCGCTTGATTGAACATATAATAAAAATTGCATCTAAAGACGAAGGTGACATCGTTCTTGATTTCTTTGCTGGTTCTTCCACTACAGCTCATGCCGTTTGCAATTTAAATAATATAGATGACGTTCGAAGAAAGTTTATTATGGTTCAGCTTCCTGAGGTGCTAGATAGTAAAAGCCAAGCTTATAAAGATAGCTATAGAACTATTGCAGATATTAGTTTTGACAGGATTAAAAGAGTTACAAAGATTTATCCAAATGAAGGCTGTAAGTACTTCAAGTTAGATGAAACCAACATTCGTCGTTGGGATGCTGATTTTGATGAATTAGCACCGGCTTTACAACTTGCAGCAAAATCAATTAAAACAGGCCGTGAACCTGAAGATGTATTGTATGAAATTCTACTTAAATACGGTATTGAGTTAACAACATTTATTGAAGAAGAAGTCATTGAAGGTAAGCAAGTCTTCGTTGTAGGCGTTGGAGCTTTAATCGTCTGTTTAGACGATGACATTACAGAAGCTGTTGTTGAAGGTATTGCAGCGTTAATTGATGAGCTAGAGCCAGAAAGTACCCAAGTGGTATTTAAAGATGAAGGCTTTGCTAATGATGACAATGTAAAAACCAATGCAGTGCAAATCCTTAAACAACACGGCGTTGAAGACGTTAAAAGTATTTAAGGGGAGATAAGATGAAGATACAATTTAGATCAGATCTCTCCCATCAGCAAGAAGCAATCAATGCTGTTGTAGGTGTATTTGAAGGGCAAGAGTCATTTCAGTCAAACTTTACTGTTGCTGATAATGCCTTTACCAATGAGCAAATGGATTTCTTTGCCCAAAATAACGATATTGGCCATGCTAATGCATTAACTTTGTTGCCGGAAGAAATATATGAAAACACCCGAAATGTTCAACTGCTAAGTGGTTTAGAGCAAGCTGAAAATGCGAAGCAGGCATTACCAAGTTTAGATTTTTCCATTGAGATGGAAACGGGTACAGGTAAAACCTACGTTTACTTAAAAAGTGCTTTTGAGCTAAATCAGCGCTACGGGTTAACAAAATTTATTATTGTTGTACCATCTGTAGCGATCAAAGAAGGTGTTTATAAGTCACTGCAAATCACTGAAGATCATTTTAGAAAAGACTACAAAAATGTTCAATACGACTACTTTGTTTACGATTCATCAAAACGTGATCAGGTACGTAACTTTGCTACCAATGATTATATTCAAATCATGGTGATTAATATCGATGCCTTTAGTAAATCATTCACAGACCCTAGCAAAGAAACAAAAGCTAATTTAATACATCGTACAGATGATCGTTTAAATGGTATGAAGCCGATTGAGTTTATTAAAGCAACCAATCCCGTTGTAATAATTGATGAGCCCCAATCGGTAGCGTCTACGGCTAATCGTAAAAAAGCGATAGCGAGTTTAAACCCGCTATGTACCTTCCGTTATTCTGCAACCTTAACTGAAACTCATAATATGCTTTATAAACTTGATTCTATCGATGCTTATGCGCGTAAATTGGTTAAGCAAATTGAAGTTGCCTCATTAGATGTTAAAGATGGCCATAACCAGGCTTACATAAAACTGATTAGTGTTGATAATAAGAAGTCACCCATATCTGCGAAGATAGAAATAGATGCTCAAAGTAAGCAAGGGAAACTGCAACCAGCAAAACAAATCATCATAAAAGACGGCGATGTGAATGACTTATTTCAGCTATCAGGTAATCGCAGTGTTTACGAGGGCTTAGTGATTGATGAAATCTATTGTGAGGAAGGTAATTCATATATTGATATCAACAATGGCGAGCATATTATTTATGTCGGTCAAGCTATTGGCGAAGTTGACCAAGATGCGTTTAAGCGTATACAAGTAGCAAAAACCATTGAAGAGCATCTAGAAAAAGAGCTTAAGTTTTATAATAAAATCACAACTGGGGCTGAGCAAAAAGAACATTCACAACTACTTAGTGGAAAAGGCATTAAGGTTTTAAGCTTATTCTTCATTGATAAAGTAGCTAACTATCGTGGTTATTCTAAAGATGGTGTGGCAGTTGCTGGTAAGTTTGCGGTTTGGTTTGAAGAAGAGTTTACTAAGTTAGTTAAAAAGCCTAAATACCGTATTTTATACCCTGATATTTGGGACCAGGATGATCAACGCTATGTTGTAAATGACCAGGCTCTCAAAGAGCTAGCGAGTGAAGTGCATGATGGTTACTTTGCACAAGACAAGAAAAAAGATGCCTCAGGTAATCCGCTTTTCGCTGATTCTAAAATAACTAAAGGTGAAGGTGGTAAAACTGCTGCCGATGAATCTGCATATAACCTAATAATGCGAGATAAAGAGAAGTTACTTTCACTTGATAGAAAGCTTCGCTTTATCTTCAGTCATTCAGCGCTTAAAGAAGGATGGGATAACCCGAACGTTTTTCAAATTTGTACGTTAAATGAAACTATCTCAGAAAATAAGAAGCGACAAGAAATAGGCCGTGGCTTGCGCCTAGCAGTAGATCAGTCAGGTGAACGTGCACCTTACGGCTTTGAAGTTAATACCCTTACGGTTATGGCGAATGAGTCATATGAACAATGGGTTAAAACGCTTCAAGATGAGATTGAAAAAGAAGAAGGGATAAAGTTTGGCTCAGTAGTTTCTCATCAGTTTGCCAATATTCCTGTCTCAGGTGAACATGGTGAAAAAGAGTTTTTAGGTGCTAGCAAGTCTGAAGAGATCTATAACCACCTATTGGATCATGGCTATATTGATAAAAAGGGTAAAATTCAGGATGCGTTAAAAGCTGATATCGAAACTGGAAACGTTAATCTACCTGAATCTGCAAAGCCTTATTCTGAAGCCATAGTAGCGACATTGACTAAAGTTGCTAAAGGCTTAAGCATCAAAAAGCACGAAGAAAAGAAAACGGCTAAGTTGACTGAAGATCACGATGGTAAGCAAATTGTTTTAGGCCCTGACTTTAAAGCCTTGTGGGACAAAATAAAATACAAAACAACTTATCGAGTTAAATTTAGCCAAGCAGTGCTTATTGAAAATTGTATTAAAGAAATTAGAGCTAATGTGGCAGTTGCCAGCGCTAAATTTGAATACAAAAAAGTAAAAGTGGCAGTAACTGAAGCAGAACTAGAAACTTACGATGAAAAAACGAAGATTCAATATTATCGTAACCGTAACTTTAAACTCCCTGATATTGTTACTTATCTTGCTGAGCAGTCTAATTTAACACGCCAAACAATAATTGATATTTTATTGGGTATTGAAGATAAATTAGAAGCATTTAAAAACAACCCTCAAAAGTTCATTGAACTAGCTGGTGAAGTAATTAAAAAGCAAATGCGTTTAGCGATTATTGATGGCATTAGTTATCAACGCATTGGTGATGATGAATATTATGCTCAAGAGCTTTTCCAAGAAGAAGAGTTAACGGGTTATCTAAAGGATATGGTTGAAGCTGAAAAATCAGTTTATGACTATGTAGTTTGTGACTCTGATACTGAAAAACTATTTGCAGAAAAACTTGAAGGTGCAGAAGACGTTAAGCTTTATGCCAAGCTACCCGCTTGGTTCAAGATTGATACGCCACTTGGCAGTTACAACCCAGACTGGGCAGTATTAATTGATAAAGATGATGGTCAAGGTGAGCAGCTTTATTTTGTTGTAGAAACTAAATCAAGCATATTCTCTGACGATATTAGAGCATCTGAGCAAGCTAAGATTAACTGCGGCATCGAGCACTTTAAAGCTCTAAGCAAAGGCCTTAACGGTGAAGAGCTAGACAACCCAGCTAAGTTTGTTAAAGCAGATAACTACGATACATTTTCGACTCATCTGTAGAAGTAAAAGCCAGTATCACAGGTGAGTGGTATTGGCTTTTTAACTAAACGAGATCTAGCACTGGGGGATTTGTCCCTTAAAGAATAAAATGGATCTGTGTTTGTTAACTCAGATCCGGTTCACCCTTCTAATACATCTTTTATTATGGCCTTTTTGTTCTGAAGGAGTTTTAAAAGACCATCCACATTCTGGACAACTAAAAGCCGACATTTTACATCCTTGTAGTTTGATAAAGAAAGTAATTTTAGTTTATGGTTAAGTAATAAAACAACTACTTTATTCACTTAGCTCTTTAATCAACATAGACCCCAACTGCCGGGTATTAAATGGATTTCCGTTGCCATTGAAAATTGAAATCCCTAACTCTTTAGCAATATCACGTAAGTAAGGCTTACTTGGTGTTACAAGCCCATCATTTAAAAATACTTCAATGGTGCCGTTTTCAAGCTCTATCAATTTGTAATTACGCCATATAGCTTCTTTTACATTTAATAAAATACGTGGCTTAACCGGTGAATTTATTAACTTGCGCATTGTAATACAGCTTTTACCCGTTGCTGCATCACTCATTAGCAATCTAGCTTGTTCAACTGGCGCATCAAGTAGAGTCTCTACCTGCATTTCGTCTGTATTGATTCTTAAAATAATAATACGATCAACTAATTCAAGCGTGTTTGTATTAAAGCTTATATGGCCGCTTGTATGCATCCTACCTGTTGTTTTAACTGATATACGCTCACCAGTACTTGATACTACATCATACCCCGCCTGGTTAACCTCCGTTGCCATACGCCCATTTGTTATAAGCGCTGCGTACAGCTCCCCTATTCTCCCAGTTAAATGCCTAAGCTCAGTTGGAGGTACATCCCAGCTCAACTCCCTTTCTAACCAACTCATTGCATCACCAAGAGACTGAATAATTTGCATTTGTGTTAAAGCCATTTTATTTCCTTATTTATTTTTACTTTTCAGGTAGCTTTTCACACACATCTAAATTTATTGCTATAAATTCGTTCCAGCTGAACCTTTCTTTATAGTATTTATTGAACTGTAATTCTATTCGGCAAATTTCAGGTCTATTATCGTAAATTTTACAGTGTTTGGTATTATCATCAAAATGCTCACAAGTACCATCACCTCTATCCAGGTAACTGGTAATAGGTGATAAATTTACGTTTGAGCAGCATTTACCGCATTTAGTACATGGGAAATCCATCAAAAATCAAAACTCTGATCTGATTGCATTAATTGATCAAATTCGGCAAAGTTTTGAAATGGTAACTCACAGTCAAATCTTTCATTTAAAGAATTTAAAGCATCTATATACTGATCTGGTTCTGTATTACTTACCGCCAAATCCATAGCTAAAAATGTCGAGTCAAATATATGTTTTCTTTCTGCAAAGTGTTCATCAAGTAAGCTTTGAAGCTCAGCTCTATTTTTTTGAATTTGCGGAATGACTTCTAAACAAATAGCGCGTATTTGGTCTCTGCGCTCTTTCGATGCTTTAACGACTGCACTATCACCTAATGCAACTAAGCCAGATTGATGGATCATATTCCCGATAAAATAACCAACTCCCGCCCCTACTAAGGCGCCAACTACAGGAATTGGAATCGCTAACTGGCCCAAAACACCATAGTAAAAAGATGAAGTACCCGTTATAGCTGTATGACTTATATTATCGGTTAACTCTTCTAGTTCTATATCACCTTTTAAATAAGATACTATGTGCTTACTTGTATTAACTACTCCAACAGCGATTGCAACAGGCGCAGATGATCTCGTTATACTTTTAGCTAATTGTTCGCCTAAGAAATGCGAAGAAGAATGCGTTATACCCTTACTGATAGCAGTAACGGTATAACCAGTAGCAAAACCCTTTGCGCTATTAATTATTGTATTTATAGAGGCTTCTGCAATATCTTTCTCACCTTTTATTACTGAGTAACCTTCAGTTAATAAAGATATCCCTCCGGTTATACCTGCCCCTACAGCTCCTGCTTTCATACCTGATTTATGCATATCAGTGAGAGCAGATTTGAATTTATAGTTGTTAGCAATTTTATCTGCTTGCTCTTTATTTGTTGCATCTAGTGCTTCTTGGTAGGTTGTTCCCTCTGAAGCAATATTGTCATGCTGTAATGACTTTTTTAGATTGCGGAGTGTCTGTTCATAATCTTCTGCTTTGAGCGTGCCTTTTTCTATTCTTTGCTTCAGTAACTCTTCTATTTTGCTGTGTTGATCACTTGGGGCCAAGCGTAGCATTTCATCGTATTTTTCTTGAGATAATGCAAATACACTTCTCGCAGCGCTGTTACAGGACTTTGCCTGTACCTCTCGTATCGTTTTTTTACCGTTAGAAATTATAATGTCAACTGGATCTGTGGGTAAACCCATACTAGCAGTGGTTTTAGCATATAAGTCGCTATCTTTTTTTAAGGCATCAAAGTTAAATTTTATAGTCTCTAACTGCTCAAATATATGACCTTGAGACTTATCAGCAGCTACATTTTGCCATTTAGATGCAAACTGAGATAGCTGGTCTGCATCACCGAATATCCGATATGTTCGCTCTGTTATATCTTGCGTTAAATGTTGAGAATAGATCCCACCCAAAATAGACGCTGAAGAGTTTGTATTGTCCATAAGCAGCTTATTAATTGATAGTATATTTAAAAGATATGAGGGGTCAGTATCCCCCTCGAATAACAGGTTACTTAAATTGCTCTAAATACTTTTTAATTGCGTTCACAATTAGCTTCATCGCTGGAGTAATTTCAGTGTGTGTGTAGCCATAATAGTCACCATTTATGGCCAACTCTCTGTCATCTTCATCAACCCTTATTGATTTAATTTTCTTAATCTCAATGCTAAATCGATCATTGTAAGAAGGCTTGCCATAAATATGCGTGTCAGTTATGAAAAAACCATCTTTGGCACTACCAAAAAGAGTTGTATCAATAAGCACTAATAAACCATAAGGCTCACTCTTATAATCACTATCAACTTCATAGTCTTCATGAGCATACGATTTTACAGCTGCTGCGGTTTTATCTCTAAGCTTTTTACCGTGTGATAAAGCATATACCCACTTTTGATCATCAATATGACTACTTACCTCACGGATATAGTGCTCTAAATCCTTTTTAGGCTCAGGCTCTTTCTTTAAGTCAACGTGTTCAATGTTTGATTCTAAACTTGCTAGATCTGGATGCTGTCCTTCAATAAGAGCCGTTCCAAAGCTTGCAATATTGTTTGACTGACTTGTTAAGCTGCCATCTTCGTTAATTATTACAACTTCAAGTAAGTTCTTTATACTTTTTGCTGTTGCAGCTACCTTAAAAACTAGTTTTTTATCATTGTCTGCGTAACTTGAATAATCAATATTTCGTTCAACTAGGGCACAAAACTCTTTTAGTATAGGCGTAAAGAAGTTATTTAATCGGAGGAGTACATCGTTAATCTCTTCAAAACGACGATGAATACCTTCAGTTACTACTTCAGCTGTTTTCATCTGTTCAGCCGCTAGTAGCGCTTTATCACGGTTTGAATAAGCATCAATTTTTGCGCTTTCAGCTTTAGAAGCGAGCATCATACCGCCAACAGCTAATACCGGACCAGCAACTAAGCCACCCAGTACAACAGCACCACCTGCCATACCGTAGCCACCTGCAGCTAATGAACCACCACCTAACCAAGCTAAAGTAGCATTAGTAGCTGCTACACCGGTTAACGACCCTATTGCAGTACCTGTTGATGCAGTGCCTAAGAAACCAACCCCACCATATGCAGCCAAACCAGCTAATCCACCAGTACCAAGAGCTGTAACACCTCCTGACAAAACATCATGAGTTGATAATACTGAACTGCTTAAACTTTCTAAATCAGCTTTATCCACACCCGGTAATGACTCTAGACCTTTTATATCACTGTCATTAAAGTTAATATTTTTAATTTGACTAAAGCTTTTAACGAAACTTAATAGCGAATTCTCATATATATCGAATTTTGTCCTTCCTAAAGCCAACATTGAACTATTTGCTTGTTCACGCTTTGAGTTTAAAGAACTTTCTGCATCATCAAATATATTTCTAGCTCTCTTATTAATGCTATCAGCTTCATCATAGTCAGACTTAGCATCTAGCCCTTTTTTAACTCCGTAACCACCAGCTATAATAGCTGCACCTGCTAAAAATAAAGGTAATGGCATAGTTATTCCTCCATGAACATAACTGAGTCGTTCACCAAATCGAGTTGACGTCTAACCCAATTTTCCAACTCATTTAAATTAGCTTCATTTATGTTTAGTACTGAAGCTATTTCATTGATAAAAACCTTTTCTTCTTGACCGTAATCACCATCAGCGTGAGCTAGTCCAATAAGCTCAAGTAACATCGAGACTTTGGCTTTTTTACTGTCAAAGACATCTTTGATTTCGCTTAGATTGAACATTTCTAATTCAGATACACCTTCAGTACACTGAGATTTAATAAAGCTAATCAATTCTTCTTCGCTCTGATCTATAACACCATCAGAGATCATTAAATCATTTGCTAACTTAAGAAGTATTTCTTGCTGAGCTTTATTGAGGTTTTGTATAAACACCGAATTATTCCTTTATAAATTATGATGTTTTCAGGCATGAATAAGCCCAGCATTAAAATTAATTAATAACTATGGATAAGGGCAAAACACTGAAAATGTTGATTTGTAAGCTAATACACTTTTAAAACGAGCAGGTTGCTCTGCAGTTATTACATTTTTAGGGGGTATAAATAAAGTGTTCATCAATGAACATCCTTGTAAAATCCTTTTTCTAAACTCAGTCTATGTCGCGATAAAAATTATGTCTAGCAATAAATTACAAACCGTGTGCCAACTAACATCATTTAAATTTCGAGAAACAACTGTTGTTTAGCTAAATGAGTTATGTCTATTAACCTACCTTCGATAGATGCTTTGTAAACGATACAGATAAAGACCCTAGAGATGCTTTGTCTATATGGTCGCTCCACCAATTCATTAGCTCTCTCCGTTTTTCTATATATTCAGCTCTATTATAAGCAGAACGAACCTGGTTTTTATCTACATGTGCCAGTGCGGCTTCTATTATATCGGGATTAAACTCATGCTCGTTTAATGTTGTACTTCCAAGCGAACGTAAGCCATGGCTTACTAAACGGCCCTCAAACCCCATGCGTTTTAGAGCCATATTAGCTGTCTCATTGTTGATATGAGTTCTCGGGTTTCTGTCTGACGGAAAAACAAAGTCTCGATGCCCTGAAATTGGTTTTATAGCTTCTAATAACTCTATAGCTTGCTTTGATAGAGGAATGGCATGCTCTCTGCGCTTTTTCATACGTTCAGCTGGAATAATCCAAAGTTTATTCTCAAAATCAACTTCATCCCAACGAGTACCGGCCGCTTCACCTGGGCGGGTAAGAGTATGTAACTGCCATTCAATCAAAAAACGAGTTACTCGTTTAATTGACGCCGTTGCAAGCGTTTGCATCAATTCAGGCAGCTCTTCTGGTTTTAACGAAGGCATGTTTTGCTTTTGTGGCTTTTTAAATGTTTCTTTTATTCCAGCAAGGGGATTCGCTTGAATATAACCACTATTAACTGCATAGGTCATCACTTGGTTTAATCGTTGGCTCAAACGCTTAACTGTTTCTAGAGTACCTTTAGCCTCTATAGGCCTTAAAATTTTTATGACTTGTGGTGCATTAATTTTGCCAATTGGATATTTACCAATAACCGGCAGTATATGGTTATTTAACGATCGCCAAATATCTTCGCCATGAGCTTGCGTAAAATCAGGCTTTTTAACCTCAAACCACTCTAAAGCTACTTTATTTAGTGTTAACTCTTCCTCTGCTCGTTTGTGAGCAAGGGTTGCATCTCGGTATTCTTTAGGATCAGTGCCTAAAGCAACTAGCTCTCTGGCTTCCTGTGCTAACTTTCTTGCGCTTGCAATAGAAATATCAGGGTACTTACCAAGCCCCATGTTAATACGCTTACTTTTAATAATTGGATGATAATAATTAAAGTTCCACGTTTTAGCGCCTGTACTGCGCACTCTTAATTGCAGCCCATTACCATCAGAAAGAACATAGTCTTTTTCTTTTGGTTTGGACTTTTTAATTTCAGTATCAGTAAGTTGCTTTACACTTCTTGCCATTAGGTCACACTTTAACTATTTATAGTATACCTGAGTATGGCACATTTAAGCTGGGATACCAGAAGGTATACTAAAACTCTGCGCTTGGATGGGATGCCATAGGACCCGAAAAGACGCTAACATATTGATTTAACTTTACTGAAGGCACAAAAAAAGACGTCATGAGACGTCTTAATATAGAATAATGGCGGTGAGGGAGGGATTCGAACCCTCGTTAGGGATTAACCTAAACACACTTTCCAGGCGTGCGCCTTCAGCCACTCAGCCACCTCACCGCAGGCGTTAATGTATAACGCGGCGTAATAGTATGAAATAGCACGCGGCGGTGCAAGGTGTTTTTCCCTTTTGCCTGTTAACTGCCTAGTAAACAAACAAAAAAGGCCGCTGATAGCAGTATCAGCGGCCTTATCTTTATAACTTGGTTTAGCGTTGGAGTGACGCTGAGAAGTCGAGCATCCGATTAAGCGACTTGAGTGCGCCTTCACGAAGGTCCATATCTACAAACACTTCTTTGCCAGTTGCATCTAATAACGCTTCCTCAATCGCTTTGAGGCCGTTCATTGCCATCCACGGGCAGTGCGCACAACTCTTACAGGTTGCGCCTTCGCCAGCCGTTGGGGCGGCAACAAATTCTTTATCTGGGCATAACTGCTGCATTTTATAAAAAATGCCGCGATCTGTAGCTACAATAAACTTTTGATTGTTCATCGTTTGTGCCGCTTTGATCAATTGACTGGTTGAACCTACTGCATCAGCTAACGCTACAATCTCTGCTGGTGATTCTGGATGAACCAAAACGCCAGCATCAGGGTACAGCGCTTTCATGTCTTTTAACGCTTTGGTTTTAAATTCGTCATGCACGATACATGCGCCATTCCACATGATCATATCAGCGCCAGTATTCTTTTGAATATAGGCACCTAAATGTTTATCTGGGCCCCAAATGATTTTCTCACCCATTTCATCTAGGTGCTCAACAATCTCAAGGGCACACGATGAGGTAACAATCCAATCAGCGCGAGCTTTAACGGCAGTTGATGTATTTGCGTATACAACTACTTTACGATCAGGGTGCTGATCACAAAACGCAGAGAACTCATCAATTGGGCAACCAATATCAAGCGAACAGGTTGCTTCTAGTGTTGGCATAACCACGGTTTTATTCGGTGTCAGTATTTTTGCTGTTTCACCCATAAAACGTACACCGGCAACGATAATCATGTCGGCATCGTGCTTAGCACCAAAGCGAGCCATTTCTAGCGAATCAGCAACACAACCACCGGTTTCTTCTGCAAGCGCTTGAATTTCAGGATCAGTATAATAATGGGCAACCAATACGGCATTTTTATCAATCAATAATTGTTTGATACGTGCTTTGTATTGCGCCTGCTCATCATTATTCAATGGAGCTGGTTTAGGAGGAAAGATATAACCTTCAGGCATAATAGTTTGAGCTAAATTCATTTCTCGACCACTTAATCTACAGTGCAATTATGGGGCGGATTATACGAGAATATAAAACTAAATAACAGTAATGGTGAGCAAAGCAATTTGATTAACGCAATTATATTTAGCTTGACGATGATTATGTAAGTGTTTTTTGCTTTTTATATGAAGCGATATGAATTTACTAACTGGGAGTCAGATAAACTGAAATTGAATAAACCAGAATGGTGGGTCATGATGGACTTGAACCATCGACCAATGGATTAAAAGTCCACTGCTCTACCAACTGAGCTAATGACCCGCTCTGATGTGCCTAAGCACGCTGCGTAAATCCGCCGATTATAACCACTCTACTATTCTACGAATAAAGAATGGTGGGTCATGATGGACTTGAACCATCGACCAATGGATTAAAAGTCCACTGCTCTACCAACTGAGCTAATGACCCGCTCTGATGTGCCTAAGCACGCTGCGTAGATCCGCCG